>CAXBJE010000312.1:0-4539 GCA_963975525.1 uncultured Owenweeksia sp.
GGGTATCCACCACTGCTTTAATTTGTTCAGCTCCGCCTTGCAGATTTTGGCGCATTATCAATCTTTCCTCTTCCAGTTTAGGATAACTGATAACTGTTTTTAGCATAAAGCGGTCGCTTTGTGCTTCTGGTAGTGGATAAGTACCTTCCTGTTCTACCGGGTTTTGAGTTGCCAAAACCATAAATGGCTCAGGCAGGGGGTAGGTTGTATCTCCAATAGTCACTTGCCTTTCTTGCATTGCCTCTAGTAAGGCACTTTGCACTTTAGCTGGAGCGCGGTTAATTTCATCTGCCAATACAAAGTTGGCGAATATAGGCCCATGCTTAATGGCGAATTCTCCTTTTTGGATGTTGTAAATCTGGGTGCCAACCACATCTGAGGGCAGAAGATCCGGTGTAAACTGAATCCGGCTAAAGTCTGCTTTTATTGCTTTTGCAAGTGAGTTTATGGCCAGGGTTTTAGCAAGGCCGGGAACTCCTTCCAATAATATATGACCGTTTCCAAGTAGGGCAAGCAGTAGCCGTTCCAGCATTTGCTTTTGACCAATGATGGACTTGTTTACTTCCATCATTATTAAATCTATAAAGGCACTTTGTTCTTTAATGCGCTCATTTATTTCGTTAATGTCAGAGCTGCTAGGGGTTGTTTCCATGATTGTTCCTTAATTTCCTAAGTGTGCAAAAGTATTGTTTTAACAAGCTCTTGCCAGCAGATTTTGTTTACGCGAATTTGAAATGATTATTTTTTTTAGGTAGTTAAAAACTTGTTAAAATTGACGGGTAGGGATACTCGCTGTTGCTTTAATGAGGTTTTAAATAAGGGCCTGTAGCTTTTTAACAATATTGGGGTCGTGCACTCTTTTGTTTTAGTGTGGTGGAAGTTTTTAACAATCAGTTTTTTAATTAAAATCCACCTCTTTTTATTTATAGATTGTAGCGGTTAATAGTGTGACTTTTAGGAAGTTTAATACTACAGCGGTTGTTTTTGCAGTTTTCCCATTTAGAGATGAATTATCATTGTGAAACATGTTAATGGATTGATTTTTATTTGGTTGAGAAAATGGGACGAAAGTTGTTCTGTTAGTCAGTGATTTAGGGGAAGAGTTGAAGAATTTAAGATACATAATACTATGGCTGCTTTTCAGCAGCCTCAGCTATGCTAAGCCAGTAGCCCAAAATGGGATTCTGGACTTAAGAGCAAATGATTTTGCTGAAAACCCTACTATCCAATTGAGCGGAGACTGGGAAGTCTACCCTGGTAAAATGTATTATCCCAACTTTTTTAATGAGAATGCGAGTTGGCCGAAGTCAACTGCATTGTATAAACCTTCCACTTTGGATTGGTCAAAAATTCCTGAGCTACACTCAGGAATGAAGGATTTTGGATACGCTACGTTCAGGTTAACGATTATAATGCCTGAGAAGTTTCCGAAGCAGGCGCTTATGGTTAGGAATGTAAGGACGGCCTTTGTTTTATATGTTAATGGAATTGGTTTTGAGGGGGCAGGTACTATTAGCCAAACTCCATACAACAGTGTGCCCAACTGGAGGAATGCAACTAGCGCTGTGGATTTAAATCCGGGTGCAAATGAGCTAGTCCTGTTGGTGTCCAACTTTCATCATGCCAGAGGGGGCTTGGCTGAGCCCATTGTGATGGGAAATGCCGATAAAGTTTTCTATTCGCGAAATCTGGAAGTTGGTGGTACCTTGT
The DNA here is from genome assembly GCA_963975525.1 of uncultured Owenweeksia sp. Lineage (GTDB taxonomy): Bacteria > Bacteroidota > Bacteroidia > Flavobacteriales > Schleiferiaceae > Owenweeksia. The sequence continues at coordinate 1,711 of CAXBJE010000312.1, forward strand.
TTTTGGTAGGCTGCTTGTTACTTGCAGGAATTTTTGCGTTAGGCCTGTTTTGGTTCAAAACTTCGGATGTAGTTGGCTTATTCTTCTTCTTGTTCTGCGGCTCGTTTGCTCTGTTCATAGTAAACTCCGGGCCGCACTTGCTATCTTCTGTGTTCAGGGGCATTTCATGGGACATTACTATAAGGTTTATGTGGATCTCATTCTATTTGAGCGTGATTTCCTATGGCTACTTTTTATTAACCAATTTTCAGGATCACTTGCGCCCGGTAGTGTTTCATGTGTTGGCGGTTATTAGTTTCATTATGATAGTGCTTACCGCCTTCACTCCCGTGTACTTTTTTACGGCTGCCCAAGTGTACTACCTTGTTATCCTCCTGGTTGCGGCTATTGGAATTTCGTTGGGGGCGCTTTTGCAGGCCCAGTTTTCGCATAAGCTTGTATGGGTAAATGTTTTGGGAACGAGCGCCTTTTTCTCAGTAATCGTTTACGAGGTATTGAGGTACCTTGATGTTATTGGTAGCTGGCCCATGTTTTACGTTTCGGGGATAGCGCTGTTTATTCTTTGCCAAGCCATGGTTATGGCCATAATCTACGGCAGAAATTATCGCGACTCATCTTTTGCTGCACTGGCTGCAGCTAAAACCCGTGATGAATTTTTAAATGCCATGAGTCATGAGCTAAAAACTCCGATGAATGCCATATTAGGGATGAGCTCTTTTCTTGAGAAATCTGACCTCAATGAAGGACAACGAGACAAGCTTAAGGCCATAAAGGAAAATGGAGAGTCATTGATGTCTATGATTAATGACGTATTGAGTATTTCTGAATTAGATTCAGGGCAGTTGGCCTTAAAAAAGACTATTCTGAATTTAGAGAGTTCCATTGAGTCAGCAATTAACCTTTCTAAACAACACTTAAAAAAATCGAGTGTACAATTCAAATATTTTATAGATCCAAACATACCCGAGTTACTTACTGGCGATCCATCTCGTATAAAGCAAGTACTTATTCATTTGTTAAACAATGCATTTAAGTTTACTGATAAAGGAGAAGTGGTGTTGAAAGTAGTATTTCTGGAAAGTAGCAACGGGCAAGTGCGAGTGCGCTTTAATCTGACGGATACGGGTATTGGAATGAGAACCGGGCCTAAAAATATTCTCTCGATTTTTACTCAGACTAACCCAGGTAAGTTGGCGAAGTACCAAGGACCAGGAATGGGATTGTCAGTTACTAGTGATCTTTTAGAAATGATGGGAGGTAAACTGGCCATTAGGAGTAAGAAGAATGTTGGAACCGAAATAAGTTTTGATTTGGTATTGGAGGAATATCAGGCGGAGTCTGCCACGGCTACCTCTATTTTTGTTAAAAACGAAATTGATACTACCCTCAAAGTACTTTATGCGGAAGACAACCCCGTAAATCAAAAGCTAATGACTTTAATGCTTAATGCAATGGGTTTAAAGGCTGATATTGCTCAAAATGGACAGGAGGCACTGCAGATGGCAATGAAAAAGTATTATAACATAATCCTCATGGATATTCAGATGCCAGTGATGGATGGCCTGGAAGCTTCGGCCAAAATTGTTGAGCACTCTTCATCTAGGCCAATCATAATTGCTACAACTGCTAATCTGGCTGAGGTAGATAAACGAAAGTGTTTTGCTGTAGGTATGAATGATTTCCTTGCAAAACCATTGCGCCAAGAGGATTTAAAATTGGCCATACTCAAATGGCAGGGTCTTAAAGAGTATTTGGATGAATCAAATGGTTCTGCTATAAAGCTATCGTCCTAACCCTTTCGGAAACCATCAATAATCTGTTCACCGGCAATCATAAACACCCGATCTCCCTTTTTGGGGTGTAAAATATGCAGACCTGTAAATCCACCAAATGCAGGTAAAATGCCTCCTTTTGTACCAAAATAAAAGCAGGGTAAACGCATACTTTGCCTTGCTGCACCGGCAATTCTAACTCCCGGATGAATGTGACCACACAAATTATAGAGTTTATGGCCATCTATTGGTTCATGACTTAAAATGATTGGGCCCAATTCAAGTATATCCTGATGTACGTTTAATCCAATATTGCCATAACTTGTGTTATGCAGAATATCATGATTGCCAGTTATAAGATGGAAGGAAACTCCCGAATAGCTTTTTATTAAGTTTTTAAAAGCCAGCCATTCTGAGTTTAACTCGGAATGGAATAGGTCTCCGAGAAAAATTACCTTTTTGGACGGGTAGGCATTTAACAGGGATTGTAGCTTGTTAAAATTCTGTAGTGCTGCACCATCTGGTATGGCAATGCCGGCCTTTCTAAAATGTGTGATTTTACCAAAGTGTAAATCTGCAATTAACAAAGCATCTTCCTGCTCCCAATACATTGCCTTTTCAGGAATGAGCAGAAAATCCTGGTCAAGGATTGAAATACTTATGGTCATGACTAGTTTACGCTTGCCATACACCTAAAGCTTAAGCTAGCGGTGGGCGCATAATAGCTAAGGGTGTCTAAACAGTGGGTGCGGCTAGAGCCCATTATGGCCAATCCTTCCTGTTCGGTCATTTCATCTGCGTTTTCGCAGAGGCCTAAAAAGGTTCTAAAACCTATAGAAGTTGCATATAATCCTTCGGCAACCTTGTTGGGTGAACTGTCGTGCGAAGCGAGTTTGTAGGCCATCATTGATGGGAGACTGTAAACAACCTTTCGTCTTTCTTTTTGAGAAACAACTTTACTTCTCCAATTGCAATACTTTACTGCCTGCTGGTAAGATATTCCAATTACAGGCCAATCGTTATATTTTTTGGAGTTAAAGTATGGGGCATTATAAGA
>CAXBJE010000313.1:0-4531 GCA_963975525.1 uncultured Owenweeksia sp.
ATGTGCCATTGTTAGTGCAGTAGCGCAAACAGGTAAGGTTCGTGGATTTGTTATTGACAAGAGTACGGATGCGCCAATTCCATTTGCCAACGCGGTGTTAGATGGAACAACTATTGGAGCTGTAGCTAATGATGAAGGTTATTTTATTTTAAACAATGTGCCAACTGGTGATTATCTGTTAAAGGTAACTTTTGTGGGATATGACACTTTTTCGAAAAACATTAAAGTAGTTGATGGACGAATCACTTCCGAAAAAATTTACCTCTCGGAGTCATCTCAAATATTGGGGGAGGTTGAAATAAATGCCGATCGCCAGGAAAGAGAAACAAAAGTATTAACCAGTGTTGTGAGCCTTAGCCCAAAGGAAATTCAGCAGTTTTCGGTTGGAGGCGATGCTGATATTATTAAGGCAGTTCAGGTGATGCCCGGTGTTATTACCACTGGAGACCAGGGTGGGCAGCTTTATATTAGAGGTGGGGCACCAATCCAAAACCTTATTTTATTGGATGGGATGATAGTTTACAACCCATTCCACTCTATCGGTTTTTATTCTGTTTTTGATTCCGACATTATTCAATCGGCCGAAGTGTATACAGGAGGTTTTAATGCCGAGTATGGTAGCAGAAACAGTGCTGTAATGGATGTAAGAACTCGATCGGCCAATCGCAAGAAATTTGCAGGAAAAGCTTCGGCCAGTACCTACACGGCAAAGCTACTGCTAGAAACTCCATTAGGTAAGAAGAATGCAAGGGGCCTTGCCAATACCTCATTTTTGGTTTCAGCCAAAACATCTTATTTAGATCAAACAAGTTCTATTTTTTACCCTTATGTAGAAACGGAGTATGATGAGGGGCTTCCCTTTAATTTTACCGATATATATGCAAAGCTTACATCGCAAAGTGATAACGGTTCAAAGATCAATGCTTTCGGATTTTCGTTTGATGATGGGGTTAAGTTTGCAGGAGACAATAGTATAAAGTGGAATTCACAAGGGATTGGTGTGGATTTTACGGCTGTACCTTCTGCATCGGCAGCCCTTATTGGTGGAGGACTTAGTTACTCCAACTACGAGATAATTTCAATTTCATCAACTCAGGGACCAAGCACATCGAGCATCAGTGGCTTTAATGGAGGATTGGATTTCACCTACTTTCTCAGAAAAAATGATGAGTTTAAATATGGCCTGGAAGCTATTGGTTACAGTACCGAACTTAAGTTGGAGAACGAAGCAGGGCTTTCTACCAGTGCCATAAATAACAGTACCGAGATAGCAGCTTACTTTCAATACAAGATAAGCCAGGGCAGATTTTTGATTCAACCTGGTTTTAGAGCGCATTACTACAGCTCTCAAAGTGAATTGTCATTAGAGCCACGTTTGGGCGTAAAGTTTAGTGTAAATGAGTGGTTGCGCTTTAAGGGTGCTGCAGGTCTTTATTCTCAAAACCTGATGGCCTCTAATTCTGATCGTGATGTAGTAAACCTGTTTTACGGATTTTTAAGTGGACCGGAGAGCGATAATAATGTATATCGCCAAACGGGTGTGGACTCGAAAATTCAAAAAGCACAACATGCTGTAGGGGGTATAGAAATTGAACTTTCAAAAAACCTTACCATGAACGTGGAGGCCTATGTTAAAAATTTCCAGCAAATCATAAATGTGAATCGCAACAAGATTTATGAAAATACAGATGGAGATGTTGACGACATCTTTAAAAAGGATTTTATTGGTGAATCTGGTTTGGCGAAAGGGGTGGATTTATTGATGACCTATCGCACCAAAAAAGTGTATCTATGGGGAGCTTACTCTTATAGCACAGTTACCCGCGATGATGGTGTAACCGAATACTACCCATACTTTGACAGAAGGCATAACCTTAACCTTGTAGCCACTTATACTTTTGGAAAAGACAATCTGTGGGAGGTAAGCATGAGGTATAACTTCGGGTCAGGATTTCCGTTTACACCAACCCGTACCAACTACAGTAAACTTGACTTTGTGGATGCCAATGGCAACCCAGATCTTACCTATGACTATACTACCGCAAATGGAGAGCCGGATGTATTGTATGGGGATTTAAATACCAAAAGACTTCCTAATTACCACAGGATAGATTTATCTCTAAAGAAGGTGTTTGAGTTGAAGAAGGACAGAAGGATTGAGGCAGCGATTGGAGCTACCAACATGCTGAATTATGACAACATCTTTTACTATGATAGAAATGAGCGTAAAAGGGTAAATCAATTACCAATTATGCCAACCCTTTCAATGAACTACTCGTTTTAAAGGTTGTATTTAAGAATACAGTAAATAGCTCTAAAGCCATCTTTCCAGCTTATTTTTTTACCCTCTTCAAAGGTGCGGCCGTAGTAGCTAATGCCCACCTCATAAATTCTGATTTTAGGTACACGGGCGATTTTGGCAGTAACCTCAGGCTCAAAACCAAAGCGGTTTTCTTTTAGTTCCAGGCTCTGAATAGTTTTGGTAGCAAACATCTTATAGCATGTTTCCATATCCGTAAGGTTAAGGTTGGTAAACATGTTAGATAGAAAGGTCAAAAACTTGTTTCCGATAGAGTGCCAAAAGAAAAGGATACGGTGTGGATTTCCACCCATAAATCTTGAGCCGTAAACCACGTCAGCTACGCCATTTACTATAGGCTTTAAAAGTACATTAAACTCTTCCGGGTCATATTCAAGATCGGCATCCTGTATGATGGTGTACTCACCAGTAGCCTGCTTAATACCAGTATGCAGTGCTGCACCCTTACCCTTGTTTACCTCATGTTTATAGTACTGAATGTTTAACTCTGGGTTAGCCTCTTTATAGCTCAAAATGGCTTCTTCAGTATTGTCGGTAGAACAATCATTTACCAAAATCACTTCCTTTTGGATATTATGGATTAGCTGTACAGCCTTTACTTTATTTAGGATGTGATGAATGGTGGAACCTTCGTTATAAGCTGGGATAACGATTGAAAGTGTGGTAATGTGCATGGGTGCTAAAATAATGGGCGGCAAATATAGAACTTACCCATCAGTTTAATAATGGCCCAAAATTAAAACGTCTCACCGCAAAAGCTGCCTTTGCCGTGAGACGTTTCCATAAAATTTGACGCAATTAGATTTTTGTAAATCGATAAGAGGCGCTTTCTGTTTTTAGGATATAAATACCCGGTTTGAGGTTGGATGTATTCAATACTGCATTGTCACTCGCCACCGTTGTTTCGTAAATAAGGTTACCCACAAGATTATAGATACTTACTTTTTGAAATCTGGCATTATCACCAAACTCTAACGTTAATCGATCTTTACAGGGATTAGGGTAAAAGCTAACCTTGGTTATTGTCGATTCTCGATTGGATAAAGCAGGGGGCGGTGGTGGATCAATTTTTCCTAAGTCGTTGCTACCAACCTTGTCGTAATCAACAATTTTGGCTTCACTTACTATGGAGGTTTGCTGCGCTTGTACGTGGGCCGGTGCCAGTAGAACAGCGGCCATTAAAGCTATTAAAACTTTGGAGGTATTTATTAGATTTTTCATGATGATTTATTTTATGTTTTGTTTCAGCTGATTACTTGTTAGACATAAAGTGCTGTGTAAAGGGTTGCCTGGACATTGTTAAAATGCCGTTAAAATAAAATGAGGGGCTTATCTCAATAGTAAATTTGCGTTGATATGAGGATGAAACTGGCGAACAGCAAAAAGAGAATAAACTGGCTTATAGCTCTTATGACGGTATCTCTACTTGGGATTACCGGAATACAGGCCTATTGGCTCAATAACTCTTATAATCTTGAGGCTGAAAAATTTGATCAGCAGGTATCAGAAGCGCTGGAAGGGGTGGCCAGTAGACTCGAAGCGCTGGAGACAATAAATTTTCTTAGAAACAATTTTAGGTTAGAGCCATTTTTTAGCGCTCAGGCCAACAACTTTGGGGGAACCCGTAGCAGAGACAGTATTTACAGGGTATCTGATGATAAGGGATCTTATGAGATTTCGGTTTCAATGAGCGATGATTCCATAGAGGTTATTGAAGATAGGAGGGAAATCCATTTTGACAATTCCTTTTTTCCGGATTCTAACAAACGCTTTACTGTTGGTGGAGTTGGTGCCAATACATTACAATCGGGTAAAATTGAGCTAAAACTAAGGCGGATGGATGCCGTTTTTAATCAATTCGTCCGGCACTCCTTTAACCGAAAAATGAGTCTCAGAAACCGTATGGACCAAAAAACGCTGGACTCTATACTTGATTTTGAGTTCAGGTCTAAGGGCATTGATATTCCTTATAGGTACGTGGTGGTTGAAAACAACCGCAATGTAATGGGAGATCAAGAGTTTAGAAAAGCATCAGTATTGCCCGAGTCTGAATATGTGCATCAGGCGGCACTTTTTCCAAATGATCTTTTTGGCCACAGCACCCTCATGGTTTTCTTTTCAGGAAAAACCAATTACCTGTTAAAATCTATGTGGCTAACCTTTTTGGTGAGTTTGGTTTTTACCGCAGCCATCATATTCACATTTGCCCGT
>CAXBJE010000314.1:0-4509 GCA_963975525.1 uncultured Owenweeksia sp.
TAACAACATGAAGGAATGGGAAAAATGGCAAAAGAAGTTGGAGAAGGCTGAAGGCAAAAAGGCTGAAATCGATTAACCCCATCCTGAAAACCTTGGTATCATCGTAAGAAAATGATGAAAGAAGAGTGAGTTGCTTTAGGAAAATTACTATTTTCCACTGCTATACCCAGCTCACTTAAATGACTCTACAAAAAGGCTTTCTAAACCGGAAGCTCCACTTTTCAGAAATACCCTTTACCCGCAAATACATAGGCCCCTTTATGGGGGTGCTGGTTGCTATAACCTTTTATGCACTTCTGTATTATTCAAGAGATATATTTAGGGAACTATCTGCACGCCAACCAGAATTCTTTTGGGAGCTCACAACTGACGAGCTCAACTTTTACAACTTTTTTTACGCTGCTATTTCCAGCTTTTTAGGGCAATCGGTGTGTTTCAACATTTGGTTCCACCGTTCCCGATCCATGTTTTCCTTACCATCCCTTTTCAGGATAAGGATACTCAATGACCAAAACGTACTCATCTGGTACTTCTTGACGTGGTTTGGAAAACTGGCTTTTGTTTACTGGATTTTCTTTGGGATGACCTTTTGGGGCGGGCATTATGTATTCAGCTTTTACCCAGATTACAACTACCTTTTTTACCTCATACTAGCCGTACTGTATTTACAGTCATGGACGAACTTTCGGCTACTTTTTGTGAAACTAAGCCTCAAGTGGATGCTAGTGTCTGCCATAATCCTTGGTCTGTTCTCATTCGCACTTTCCAAAGTAAATTTTATAGACCAAGAGGCTTTTCAGAAGAGAAAACTGGAGGCCAGCATTTATCATAAATACGATTTTGAGTTACCTCAATCTGATTATTACGAAAGGCCTAATAGTTATTTATCCCATGAATTAGTGCTGGTTTTAGATTCATCAAATACAGAGTCTCCCTATTTGATTTTGTCTGGGGGTCAAGAAATCCCTTTGCGTGAATTTACTGTTGCCATACGAACCAAACGCAATCAAATAAATGAAGCAGAGAGAGGTTTGTTTCATATCAAGTTATACGTTGATCAACGGGTGAGTATTGAATTTGTGGAAAAGGTTAAGGCCGAAATTGCCCGCGCTGGTGTCAATAAAATATATTACATGGTAGTTCCGCTAAATCCGGAATATGATGTGCGCTATTATTCCAATTATGGAATTGAGGATAGGGTTTCACATACCCTTTACCACGAGATTGGAATGTATCCATCTAATTTTCCCGCTCCCCCTCCCTCATACGAATACCCACTTCTGGTGAACACTACTAAACAAATTAAGCTAAACTCAGATAAAGCAACTAAAGATGAATTGGTTGAAGTATTTTGGAAAATATTAATGGATGAACCCGGTAAAATAATCAGGTACAGATACAATCCAAAAGACCCGTTTAATAAGTACATTAAAGTTCTATCTGCGGCACACCAGGCTGCTGAAAACCTTAGAGAAGAACTGTATTTACCGTTCAGCGATACTATGACTGAATATCAAGAATATGAACTCATGCGTGAATTTGAAAATGAATATCGTTTCGATTTTCAGGCTATCCCAAAAGAGAAATAGAAACTATCAGAGTGTAATGATACTTACAATTTCAATCTATTGATTTAACACGGCTTAAAGCCTTATTTTCAAAAATTAGTATATCACATAAATGATTGTCTTGATCCAATTGGCATTTTACCCCGTAGGGGTAGTTTGTTTGTAGAATATGAATAGTACCTAACGTCAAAAGCCCAGCACCCTGATGGGGTGCCTCAAGTATTGAATAGCTTAGCACCTCTAAAATTGTAACCTACCTCACCATCAATTTCCTATAAACTCTTTTCTGGTTTTGAGTAATCTCAAGAGTGTACACCCCTGCTGACCATGCTCTGGTGTTTAGTGCCTCTTGGGCGTTTAACTCCTTTTCCAGGATTAGTTGCCCCGCTGAATTGAAAACCCGCATTGATACGGCATCTTCAAATCCATCCAGTTTTAACCAATCCTTTGCAGGATTTGGATACACCTCCAGATTTTGGGCAAAGACCACCTCATCTAGGCTAACTGTACAATTGGTCTTTTTTGACAAGAAGAAACCCAAAGCTCCTTGTAATGCTGGCACCACGCAACCCCCATGATTGTAGGCTCCTTTGTCAACTGCAGTTACAGTAGCCCCATTGGCCGTCATGGTTAATGCGGCATCCAGCGAGTTTTGAAAATTAACTTGCTCATCCAGCGTGCAGTAGTACAGTTGCATTGGGAATAAAGGTTTCCAATCGTAATTATCCTGAGCGATCAGCGCTTTCCATATAGGATGGGTTTTGCCGATGGAGTCATTCCTGAAATTAGTTAAAACTGAATCTTGGATAAATCCCGAAAGGGTATTGGGCAAAAGTGCATTTACTACCGACATATCATAGTTACCATCAAAATATGGTGGAATGAGCGTGTCGTATGGAGATTTAAGAATCTCGGAGTAATTCTGGTAAATATTGCCATAAACCCTGTTCATGGCAAACAGCAAATAGCATATATACCCGGGGTTGCTGTAGGGTGCGTTTGAAATTAATACCTCGGCCTGGCTTCCACTCAAAAAATAGGGGCCACTTGCCGGGCCAGCAGCTATTAGGTTAAACTCTGCCGTAAGGCCGCTATCCTGAATAAACTTTGCAGTGGCCATGGCCGCATGTCCACCTTGCGAATACCCTGTTACAAAAGTCTCTTTATTGAAATAAATATTCAGTGAATCTCCCAAATACTCTCTGGCAGCGCGCATCAGATCTATGGTGGATGTAGCTTCTGTTTCGGCATGCAGGTAAGGGTGTAAACCCAGATTATCGCCTAAGCCCAAATAATCAGGCGCAACAGCAATGGCTCCGGTGGCAGCAACCACTTTTGGAATCAGAGATTCGCCATTATTTCTGGAGGGCACATCACTCCTCAAAAGCACCGTACCATGATCATACGCCACCATGGGTAATGAGTCGCAGGCTGCGCCATCGGGCACCACCACCATTCCACTGGCAACAGTTGGTGTACCATCCACATTAGTGGTATTGTAGGTTATTTTATAAGCATCAACCGAGTAAATAGCCTTTGAAGTAAACAGCGAAAAAGTGGTAGGTGGCGTTTTGCCAAGGTAGGTTGCACTTACAAAATGCTGAGAAAAAACAGTTGCGGAAAGACCAGCAAGTGCCAGTACGAATAGAATTTTTTTCATGAAAATAGAATTGAGGCAAAAGGTAAGAAAAAACCATTCCTAACAACTTTATTAATGGCACTGCTTTTACAGCGTGGAAGCAGAATACTTTTCTAAATTTGCAGCCCTTTTGGGCTCCGTAGTACAATGGATAGTATATGGGTTTCCGGTACCTAGGATGCAGGTTCGATTCCTGCCGGGGCTACAATTTTAGTTCAAGGTTTAATGTTTGTGGTTAAATGGTTCAAACGAACCTTGAACTTTCAACATTAAACTTACATTCGGCCCCATAGTTCAATGGATAGAATACCCGCCTGAATGACAAAGTCGGGCAGGGAAGTTTCCTGAACTTTAGATGCAGGTTCTTATTTTAATGGAAGAATAAAATAACAATGGCCCCGTAGTTCAATGGATAGAATAGAAGTTTCCTAAACTTTAGATGCAGGTTCGATTCCTGCCGGGGCTACTTTCACAAAGTCTTTATAGCACAAGCATGTTCAATATAGCCTTAGGTAATAAAAAAGGAATGTTCTAAGTTTGGAATATTCCAAATTCATAATTCTTGAGCAATACGGTATCAACGGCTTTTCTTACTGGGCTGGCCACTCTTATTATATTATTCCTTGGGTTTCTGTTTTTTGACCACTGGCCAATCGCTGAAATAGCCCAAATAATTGCGGCAATTGGGGCCGCTGTGGCTGCAATAGTTGCAATTGCGCAGTTAGAGAAAAAGAATGACGAACTCGTGGAACTTATAGAGATTATAGGTCGCTCAGAAGTTCCTAACTTCCAAATTGATTCAATAAAAAATCAAAACGTAAAGGTTGAAGTTATTCTTAAAAACTTTGGCGCTGATGCCGAGTTTGACCGAGGGAACTTTTTCGTTTCTAAGGAGTATAATAGAGTTAAATTTCCACCTGTAGAAGCTGGGGTTCTAGTCATTGGATTTAAAAAACTAATGACATTCGAAATTGAATTCCTCAGTCAATTGGATATGATTGAGCCCATTTCAATCGAAATCAGGTTCCGTAAAATTGGCACAGTTGAATGGCTTGAGCAAAAATTATTTTTGACTCCTTTTACTAACACTCAATTTATTAGTCCACCAAAATTAGTTACAAATCCGCTTCTATAAACTTTATACGTTCAAGGGGATCTACACTTAGCTACTTACCGAACAATGGACCCATTCCCAATCTCACTTCCCGGGCTGGCGAAAACCAGTTTCCCGTCCACGTCTTCGGCCATTAATATCATACCCTTACTTTCTACACCACGGATTTTGCGTGGGGCAAGGTTAGC
>CAXBJE010000315.1:0-4497 GCA_963975525.1 uncultured Owenweeksia sp.
ATTACCTGGACTCCCTTTCGGGGATAGATGCCAACCTAAAACTTGGTCACCTGGAACTAAGCACAGATGAACTGAACCTGGAAAAAATGCGCTTTGAACTGGATGATATTCTTTTGGAGAATACAAGGGTAAAAGTGGTACAGTTTATTTCTCCACCCCCAACTCCAGAAGACACTTCCGCATCGCCCCTACCATATATTAGTTTTAACGAGATTGCCCTGCGCAATATTGAAATAAGCTATCAATCCATTCCGGATAGCCTGGATGCACGTGCCCGTATTGGCGATTTTTCCATTGGTGAATCTGAGCTGGATTTGGCCATAAATGATATTTCCGTTGAAAGTATTAAGCTATTTGAAAGTGACATTAGGGTAAGACTTCCTGCGCCAGTGGAAACTGATACCACACAAACCGTTGCTAGTGGTGATACTGCTGCCCCTTTTGAGTGGCCAACATGGAAGGTTAATCTCGGCCAGCTATTACTGGATAAGAACAGAGTAGTGCTCAATCAAGGTGCAGGTAGTGCACAACCAAGAGTGTTTGACCCTGCCCACATTGGGCTGAATAATCTACATATCGACCTGCGGGATGTTAGTTTGAAAGACCGCGAAGCGAGCCTGAACCTTGAAGATTTTGCCTTTAGTGAAAGGAGTGGCTTTGTACTGAACAAGCTCACCTTTGAAACCAATCTGCAAGATCAGGAACTGACTGTGCAAAACCTGCAATTGCTTACCGGGAATAGTGAGTTAAATATGCAACTAAGCCTTGGCTATCGCAGCATTGACAGTCTTTTGGCCAATCCGCAAAACAATGCCCGGTTTGGTCTCGTGTTTGGCGAAACCAGCCTCTCCGTAAAGGATGCCTACTACTTTGCAGATTCGTTGCGCTACGATACGCTCATCCAAAGTGTAGAAGAATATCCGCTGAGTCTTAATGGCGGCATTTCCGGTTCCTTTAAAGACATTTCCATCAATAACTTTAAGGCCAACTGGCTTACTTCTACTTTCCTTTCGGTGAATGGCACTATAAAAGACCTGCCAAACACCATTAATCTAAAAGTGGATTTTAACGAGCTGAATGTAAGCAGCAATGCCAAAGACATTGGTTTGCTTATGGGCAGAAAAAATCCCCAAGAAAGCCTACCCAGCTACGTTGCACTTAAGTCAAAAGTTAACGGTAATGCGGCCAACATTAACGCGCTTTTTACGGTAAGTACTTCTGATGGTTTTGTGAAATTTAAAGGTAACGTTAAAAATGTTTTAAAAACCCCGGCTTACAAAGGGCGGTTGAAAGTGGATACCCTGAATATTGGCAAATTTGCCCAAAACCCCGATTTACAGCCTGTTTCGCTTACGCTGGATTTTGACGGAAGTGGAAAGGAACTCGAAACCTTGGCGCTGGATGCTACACTTGATTTCCAACAGCTGCTGTTCAGGGATTATGACTATAAAGGCCTTGCACTAAAAGCAGATGTGAAAAACAAAAATGCTGATGTTTCCATCAACTTCTCTGATGAAAATCTTGATTTTGACCTGATGCTGGATGCCGTGCTCGATACCGTAAGAACCATGGCCAACCTTACACTGGATTTACGCGGGGCCGACCTTAAAGACCTCAACCTACAGCCCAACCCCATGAAGGTGGCTGCCCTGCTTAATGCTTCCTTTGAAGGAAATGCCGATAAGTTTGAAAGCCGCCTCACCCTCAAAAAAGGGATTGTGGTAGAACAGGATAAATCCTATCGTTTGGATTCCGTTTTTGCCAGCCTCAGCAACAGCAATCAAGCCACAGACTTACGCCTGAACAGCGAAATAATAAGCGGTACGCTTACGGGCAATACTTCCATCCAAACCCTTATTAACAGCCTGCAATCCTATCAAAAACAAATGATGGGTGGCGACTCTACACAAACAGACACTACCTACAAAAACCTTGATATGAAGGCCAATTTTACAGTGGTAAACTCCCCAATTATCAGTGAGGTGTTTGTGCCTGAACTGAACCGGCTGGACACTATTACCCTGCAAATGGCCTTTAAACCATCAGAAGAAATTTTGCGTGTAGACCTTAAGGCTCCGGGCATCCTATATGGCGAATCAGAAATAAGCCAATTGTTTTTAGAAATGGATGCCACACGTACCAACACAGATATTCAATTTGGCTTTGACCGTGTAACAAGTGGCCCGATTGATATATATGCCACACGGCTAAATTTGAATTTGAATGGAGGTAAAGGTGAAGCTTCACTAAGCATTAAAGATGCACAGCAGCAAGACGTTTTTTATACGGCTTTGGATATTTCAAAAGCTGGGCCAAGCACCCTGCTGAAGGTTAGTCTTGATAAACTCATTTTAAACTCCAAACCCTGGACCATACCAGCGTCCAATGAAATAAGGATAGACCCTGACCTAACCCGCTTTACCGATTTTACCCTTACCAGAAATGGGCAGAAAATAGCAGTGGAAAGCATGGTGGAGGATGAAAAGGAAAAAATGAAACTGGCCTTTTCAAATTTCAATCTTGAAGCGATATTCTCTATACTAAATGCTGGTAGCAGCCCTATAAGTGGTACCCTTGGCGGGAATGTGGTTTTGAATGACCTTACAGGAACCCCTGCATTTGTAGCCGATGTAACCTTAAACAACCTTGGCGCGATGGGCAACCCCATTGGCACTTTAAGCCTAAAAGCAAATAACCGCACGGCCAACCAATACATAGTTGACTTATCCCTTAAGGGAGAAGGTGCCGACCTTGATTTGGATGGGAAATATTCAGTATCCGGTGAAAACCAAAATTTGGATTTAACACTTGCCATCAACAAAATTGACCTCAGCTTAGTGGAGGCTTTTGTGCCCGAGCAGTTGAGCAATACCTCAGGCTACCTTACGGGAAATTTTAAAGTAAACGGCTCTACATCTGAACCTAAATATAAAGGCAATATTTCTTTTAAAAATGTGGGCTTTACATCGGTTTTCCTTGGGAGTGCATTTACTTTAGGTGATGAAAAAATTGAGCTGGACAACAATGGCGTTTACCTCAACAAATTCACTTTAAAAGATGAAGCCAACAACACCCTTGCATTAAATGGCAAAGTGGGGCTGGAAAATACGCTTAACCCCACTTTTGATCTAAGCCTTAAGGCCAGCAAATTTCAAGCACTTAACTCTACCCGAGAAGACAACGACCTGGTATATGGGAAGGTGATTTTAAACCTTGATTTGGATGTAAAAGGCAATATGAACCTACCAAAAGTAAATGCGCGGGTTGGGCTGGTAAGCGGCACAGAGCTAAGCTACATAGTGCCAGCCACTCAGGCCCAAATACAAGAGCGACAAGGCATAGTGCGTTTTGCCAATATGAAGGACTCAACGGATATAATTTCTACTGAAGAGGTTTCCACTCAAACCATTACCGGACTTGATGTTACGGCTTATTTAATAGTGGATCCCAATACCACATTCAACATTATTTTAGATGAGCAATCTGGAGATAAGCTAACCATTACCGGTAAGGCCGACCTTAGCTACAACCTTAGTCCGAACGGCAATATGGACCTTAGCGGCAGCTATGAGTTGAGTGATGGCAGCTACCAGCTAAATCTGTATGAATTGGTAAAAAAGAAATTTACCATTACCCCTGGCAGCCGAATAGTTTGGAGTGGCGACCCCATGGATGCCGAACTGGACTTAACCGCAGTTTATAAAGTGGAAACCTCAGCGGCAGACCTGATGGCTTATCAGGCTACCTCACAAGGAGCATCCATTTCCAAGTACAATCAAAAGTTACCTTTTGAGGTACTCCTAAATATTGATGGCACTATTCAAAAACCCGAAATTTCTTTTGGGTTGGATATGCCCGATGGAAGCAAGGATGCCATTGGAGGCAGTGTATACAGACGAGTTCAGCAACTGGAGGAAGATGAATCGGAACTTAATAAACAGGTATTTGCCCTTATTGTATTTAACCGCTTTTTACCCCGTGATGCTACCGATGGCAGTGGTGGAGGCACCGAACAACTGGCCCGTTCCAGCGTAAGCAAACTACTTTCGGGGCAGCTCAACAAACTCTCTGAAAAGTACATTGAAGGTTTCGAATTGAACTTTGATTTGGATAGTTATGAGGACTATCAATCCGGAAATCCGGAACAGCGTACCGACCTCAACGTAAGCCTTAAAAAATCCCTCTTTGGAGATAGGGTTGTGGTGCAAGTGGGCAGTACCGTAGGCATTGAGGGCGAAGAACGCAGCAACGATATTATTGGCGACATAAGTCTTGAATACCTCCTTACGGAAGAAGGGCAGTATCGCCTTAAGGCGTTTAGAAAAAACCAGTATCAGGATTTGGTGGAGGGCCAGGTAACCATTACCGGACTTTCCATTTTATTCAATAAGGAGTTTGATACGTGGAAAGAGCTGATGGAAAAGCAAGAGAAGAAAAAGAAGGAAGAGGAGTAGGGAGTAGGGAGTAGGGAGTAGGGAGTAGGGAGTAGGGAGTAGG
>CAXBJE010000316.1:0-4497 GCA_963975525.1 uncultured Owenweeksia sp.
CCTGTACTTTGCTCATTTGGATAGTCAGGCCGTATCCTTTGGTCAGGTTGTAAAACCCGGGGACACACTGGGGTTCGTAGGCAATACTGGCAATGCCCGCTTTACTCCGCCCCACCTTCATATTGGAATTTATTCCGGTGGGGCTTTTGACCCCTTCCCCCTGGTTGAAAACCAGTTTGATGAACCTAAAAGCAGTAAGTTACCTGTTGATCAACCGGTGTATGTGGTAAATGCGACAAAAGCAAATTTCAGAACAGGTCCCGGCACTGACTTTCCCGTTATTACAGATTTTACAAAGGCCACACCTTTGTTTTTACTATCAGCTATTGATGACTGGTACCATGCCCAAACCCCAAACCAACTAAGGGGTTACATTCACAGCTCTTTACTATCGCCACCATCCCCTGCCTCTCCTGGGGCTGATTCGTTAATAGCCTATTTTTCACCAAATGCTATGGAAGGCTCTATGAAAATTGGCGCAAATGATTTTAGAATACTGGGCAGGTTTAATGAGTTTGAATTAATAACCGACTCCCTTCAAAATTTTTATTATATCCGCAATTAGATTTACATTGGCAGCACAATCTTACAGCCTATGACAACCCTGTTTAGACATTTAGCTGCCTCTCTGCTTCTATTTTCCTGTGGTAGCCTATTTGCTCAAAATAAATTTACAGCAGGTGGCCGAATTGGTATCGGACTCTCCACTCTGCCTGAGTTGAATGAAAGTAGCAACATTGCCCACTTTGCATTTGGCGGGAGTTTCAACTACAGTTTTATGCCGTTTATAGGCATTTCTGCCGATGCTCTGCTTTTAACCACAGGTGGCGGTTACAAAGGCTCCACCATGATTGAAGACCCACAGGGCTTTACAAATGATGAACCTTATGAAGGTGAAATAAGATTTACCACTCTAAGCATTCCGCTTTATCCTCAACTTAGTTTGGGCAATGAGGATTTTAGAATCCTTTTAAATGGTGGAATTGCTACCAACTTTAATCTGTTTGCCTCAGAAAGCAGGAATTATGAGAATGACGAAAACAATGAAAATGTTGATGATCTTATAAAGGACATTTTGGATGATTACCGCTTTGTGAGCTTTGCAACGGTTTATGGTGTTGGCGCCCGATTTAAACTTTCTGAGGAAGAATTTCTTCAGGTAGATGTAAGGGCCAGCATGGAGTTAAATGATTTATACACCACCAAAAACAACGAAATACCAACCACCTTTAAGCGCAACCTCTATACGCTTAGCGTAACCTACTTTTTTTAGATAGGCACAAAAAAACCCTGTCTGAGCAAGTCAAACAGGGAATACTATTATAAAACCAACTTTCCTTAGCGGATAGTTTCTCCTTCCTTATAGCCGATCATTTTGTGAGCCAGCTTGGGTGCAAAATTTTCAAGGGCAAGTAGCGTAAGCCAGTAACCTACAAACAGGCCAAGGAACAACAACATGCTAAATCCCATTAGGAAAATGAAAAGGAAAACGAAAAAACCTAAAGTCTTGGTAAACATTCTTTCTAATTTTGGGCTGCTAAAGTAAGGCAAAAATGTTTTTTCCAAAGCATAATATTAACCAAGTATGAAGGGAGGTCCCAAATTTTTCATTTTTATAGTGTCTATCCTTTGCTCACTGCTTTTTATTGGCATTTCCATTCCTCTTATTTTACAAAAAGTACCGCCTAACAAAGTTAATGGAATCAGGATTGAAAAGGCCTTTGAATCAGATGCCTTATGGTATCAGGTAAACCAATATGGCGGATGGGCCATGGTTGTGGCCGGCTCTATTTTATTAATAGCCACTTGCTGTCTCTATTTATTTGGAAAAAAATTGAATAGCGGAACTTTCACAGGTATTTTTGTGGCCATTTTACTGGTGTGCCTTTTTACAGCCTCCGGGATTACAGCCTGGTATGCTGAAAAAATTTAAGCGGCATCAGATTAGGATCGGCCTATAAATAAATTGTACTGCAGCCAAGGGCTATTCTTAGTAAGACAGGGAAGCTCCGAAGTATTGAGGAGATCACCCTGCCGCACTTAGAATAGACAAAGAGCTGGTTTCAATTTATTTATCAGCCTTGATTTTTTCTTTCTTTTTGATCAAGCTAAAAGGAAAAGAAAGAGATTATTAGAAAAAATATTAAGCAGGAGTTTTAAGCAAAAGGAATCTTCATATAAATAAGAAAATGGAATATCGCATAGAGAAAGATACAATGGGCGAGGTACAAGTGCCTGCCGACAAATATTGGGGAGCACAAACTGAGCGCAGCCGCAACAACTTTAAAATTGGCCCTGAGGCCAGTATGCCCCTTGAAGTGGTTTACGGATTTGCCTACCTAAAAAAGGCCGCAGCCCACACCAACTGCCAACTTGGGGTTTTATCAGAAGAAAAAAGAGACCTTATTTCCAAAGCATGTGACGAAATATTGGAAGGAAAGCATGATAACCAGTTTCCGTTGGTCATATGGCAAACAGGTTCCGGAACCCAGAGTAATATGAATACCAACGAGGTAATCTCCAACCGCGCGCATGTATTACAAGGAAATAAACTTGGAGAAGGTAAGCCACTTGTGCATCCTAATGATGATGTAAACAAGAGCCAAAGCTCTAACGACACCTACCCTACCGGGATGCACATCGCCATTTATAAAATGATAGTGGAAACCACTATACCAGGTGTGGAACAGCTCAGAGATACACTGGATAAAAAATCAAAAGAGTTTTGGGAAGTGGTAAAAATTGGCCGCACTCACCTTATGGATGCCACTCCACTTACCTTAGGTCAGGAGTTTAGCGGCTATGTTTCTCAACTAAACCACGGTTTAAAAGCCCTTAAAAATACCTTAGATCACCTTTCGGAAATTGCCCTTGGCGGCACTGCCGTTGGTACGGGAATAAATACTCCTGATGGCTACTCTGAATTGGTAGCTGAGAAAATAGCCGAGTTTACAGGCCTACCCTTTAAAACAGCCGAAAACAAATTTGAAGCCCTTGCCGCACATGATGCTCTTGTGGAAACCCACGGTGCGCTAAAGCAAATGGCCGTTTCATTAATGAAAATCGCCAATGATGTTCGCTTACTTGCATCTGGCCCACGAGCCGGTATTGGCGAAATTATTATTCCGGCCAACGAGCCAGGGTCTTCCATTATGCCTGGTAAGGTAAACCCAACACAGTGTGAAGCACTAACCATGGTTGCGGCTCAGGTTATGGGTAATGACACAACTGTTTCCGTAGCAGGAAGCCACGGCCACTATCAATTAAATGTATTTAAGCCGGTAATGGCCAATGCACTTTTACAATCAGCCCGCCTTATTGGTGATGCCTGTGTAAGCTTTGATGAGCATTGTGCTGTGGGTATTGAGCCAAATTATGAGTTCATCAAAAAACACTTGAACAACTCATTAATGTTGGTTACCGCCCTTAATACCAAAATTGGCTACGAAAAAGCAGCCAAAATCGCCAAGACCGCCCATGAGAACGGAACCACGCTAAAAGAAGAATCAGTGAACCTGGGTTTCCTTACGGCAGAAGAGTTTGACGAATGGGTAAAACCGGAGGATATGGTAGGCAAGCTTTAGAAAGTTTGAATTTTTGAAATACTAATGACGAAACCCTGACAGGGCTCTCCACGCAAAGGAAAGCCCTGTCAGGGTTTTTGCTTTCCTGGTAAAATTCTCAAATCTTCAAATTGCTCCTAATTTCCTCTGAACTAACTTGCCCAAAAAATTAAATCCATGCGAACCCACATCTTCAAAGTTCTGTTCCTGGCCCTTGTACTATCCGCTTGCACCGATCATCCCAAAGCCGACCTCATTATTTACAACGCCAAAATTTACACGCTCGATTCAGCTTTCAGCACAACACGAGCTATGGCCATTAAGGATGGTAAAATAATAGCAACAGGTACAGTTGACAGCATCAGAAAAACTTACCGTGCCCCAAAAAGCATTGATATGGATGGCAAGTTTGTGTACCCCGGCTTTAATGATGCTCACAGTCACTTTATGGGTTATGCAGGCACTTTACGCTCTGTAAACCTGGTGGGCACCACTTCTTTTGATGAAGTTTTGGAAAGGATAAAAACCTTTCAGGCCGAGCATAAAACCCAATATATAACTGGAAGGGGCTGGGACCAGAATGATTGGGAGGTTAAGGAGTTTCCAACTAAAGAAAGACTGGATGAGTTATTTCCTGAAACGCCTGTTTTTGTAAGACGCATTGATGGTCATGCCGGCCTGGCAAACCAAGCTGCACTTAAGCTTGCAGGTATTGACACCTCAACGATAGTGAGAGGTGGAATTATTGAAAAAAAGAATGGCAAGCTCACTGGGATTTTAGTGGATAATGCCATGGATTTAATTGTGGAGCCAAGGCTCGACCACCAATTACTAACCAAAGCCTTGCAGGAAGCTGAGCAAAACCTTTTTGCTGTGGGCCTTACCACCGTTACCGATGCAGGCTTGGAGCACTATCAAATTGAACTTCTAGACA
>CAXBJE010000317.1:0-4466 GCA_963975525.1 uncultured Owenweeksia sp.
AAGGCTTGCTGAACATCCGCGTGTACGCCATGGTATCTGATAAAAAGGGGTTGGTTGATTATTACCTGGAAAAAGGCCAAATAAAGACTGACAAATTGAATGTGAGTAGTGTAAAATTTTATTTGGATGGTGCGCTGGGTTCAAGAGGTGCTTTGATGCTCCACCCCTATTCTGATGATCCCCAAAATGAAGGTTTACAGATAGACTCTATTGGTCACTACCTCGCTTCCGCTGAAAAGCTAAAGGCTGCCGGCTGGCAAATGTGCGTTCACGCTATTGGCGATTCTGCCAACAGGCTGGTACTTAATGTTTACGAGCAGGTACTGCAGGGAAAAGAAGATCACCGCTGGCGCGCAGAACATTCGCAAGTTGTAACCCCTGCCGATGTGCAGCGTTTCGGGAAACTTGGTGTGATTCCATCCATACAGCCAACCCACGCCACATCTGATATGTATTGGGCCGAAAACCGTTTGGGCTCTGCCCGTATGAATGAAGCCTATCCCTATCAGGATCTGCTCCAATCAGCCGGTATGGTAGCGCTGGGTACAGACTTCCCCATAGAGGGGATTGATCCGCTACGCACCTTTTACAGTGCTGTATTTCGCCAGGATGAAAAAGGTTACCCAGATGGTGGTTTTACGCCCGATCAAAAACTTACGCGTGAGCAAGCGCTGCGCGGAATGACGATTTGGGCCGCCTATGCCGGTTTTGAAGAAAAAGTAAAGGGAAGCCTGGAAGTAGGCAAATGGGCTGATTTTGTGGTTTTGGATCAGGATATTATGACAGCTCCGCAAGAAAACATATTGAAGACCAAAGTGGTAATGACCTTTTTGGGAGGAGAGAATGTGTACACCTTATCAAAGAGTGAATAAATCATTCGGATTTCAATTATATTAGGCCAATAATTCCTTTAACGCACACTAACTATGAGTCTCAAGCAGCCCACTCGTCTTTTTGATATCCCTCGTTATCAACTTCAAAACAAGGATGTACCCGATTGCCTTACCACCAAAATTAATGGAGAATGGATTCCCATGTCCACCTCAAAGTTTTTAGGGGAAGCCGATAAAATTAGTAGAGCCCTTATAGAAATGGGTGTGCAGCCGCAGGAAAAGATAGCGTTGATTTCATCTACCAACAGGTTTGAGTGGAACGTAATGGATATTGGGATTTTGCAGGCTGGTGCCGTAAATGTACCCGTTTACCCTACCATTACCAGCGAAGACTACGATTACATTTTTAATGATGCCGAGGTTACCTATTGCATTGTTTCGGATAGGGAACTTTACAATAAGGTTATTAAAATAAAAGACAATGTCTCTACCCTTAAGGAGATTTACATCTTTAACGAAGAGGAAGGCATAAAAAACTGGAAGGAATTATTACAGCTTGGTGAAGACACTAAGCACGATGCCGAATTGGAAAAACGCAAGGATGGTGTACAACCGGGTGATCTTGCTACTTTGATTTATACATCCGGCACCACCGGTAAACCCAAAGGGGTAATGCTTAGCCACAACAATTTGGTAAGTAATGTGCTGGATAGCTGTCCCCGTATACCCACAGTAGATGGCGGTAGGGCTTTAAGCTTTCTACCCATTTGCCATGTGTTTGAGCGTATGCTTACCTACCTGTACATGTACAACAGTTTCCCAATCTACTTTGCGGAGTCTATTGAAAAAATTGGAGATAACATACGCGAGGTAAAACCGGAAATATTTGCGGCTGTACCCCGATTGCTGGAAAAGGTTTATGATAAAATTATAGCCAAAGGCAACGAGCAAACCGGCATTAAAAAAGCCCTATTCTTTTGGGCGGTGGATCTAGCCAAGCAGTACGACCCCAAAACCAATGGGGCGTTTTACAACTTTAAGCTGGGTATAGCCCGTAAGCTTATTTTTAGTAAGTGGCAAGAGGCCCTTGGCGGGAATGTACAAGCCATTGTATCTGGTGGTGCTGCACTAAACCCTAGCCTCAACGGTATATTTTCCGCAGCGGGCTTTAATGTGCAGGAAGGTTACGGTCTTACCGAAACTTCTCCGGTTATAGCTGTAAATGGCCCTAATTGGGATAGCAAGGAAGTAGGAACTGTAGGTGCTCCCATTAGAAATGTGGAAGTAAAAATTGCCGAAGATGGTGAGGTGCTTTGTAAAGGGCCAAATGTGATGATGGGCTACTACAAGCAACCCGAAAAAACCGCTGAAGTGCTTGAAGCTGATGGCTGGTTCCACACCGGTGATATTGGCGAAATGGTAAATAATGGCAAGTACCTTAAAATTACCGACCGTAAAAAGGAAATGTTTAAAACCAGTGGCGGTAAGTACGTGGCTCCCCAGATTATTGAAAATAAGCTGAAGGAATCTAGATTTATAGAGCAGGCCATGGTAATAGGCGAAGGCGAAAAACACCCCGCTGCCTTTGTTCAGCCCGACTTTGCCTTTTTAAAGGCATGGGCTGCTAAAAAAGGAATTTCGGCCAGCGACAACAAAGCCCTTGTTGACAATGAGCAAGTAAAAGCGCGCATAATGGAAGAGGTGGAGGAAATCAACGAAACCTTCGGGAAATCAGAGCAGGTAAAGAAGATTGCCCTTACCGCTGATATATGGAGTGTGGATGGTGGCCACCTTACCCCCAAAATGAGCCTCAAGCGCAGAAACATCCAAGACCTCTATAAAGAGGAGTACAAGGAGATTTATGGGCACGGGAGGGAGTGATTTGTGAAAAGTAAGACTTCTTGGAAGACAAAGTTTTGCCACGCACCTCTTGAAGGCCAGTACAGATTGACGTTATATTCAAGTTCTTCGAGAACAAAGCTGCTGCTGCCGCAACATTTAGGTTCACGCACATATGGATAAACACAGCATAGCATTGACTAAGCAACTAATATCATAGTTTCGCCAAACGTAATTGTGTTTAGCAAAACGATAGTCTCACTATAACACAGCATTTAAGATGGAAGAAATACTTATTGAAATACAAAAAGTAAATGTGCCATTCTGGAAAACTTTTGATTTTTGGTTATTTCTGACAATAGGATTGTCAAGTTTTATTGCCTCAATAAAAGCTTTTATCGAAGCAAAAGCCGCTAAGACTGCGGCAAATGAAGCTGGTCAAACAGTAAAAATTCAAACCATAACTATAGAATTAAGTGAAATTATTCAGAAACTTGATAAGCTCGAAACGAATATTGAGTTTTCAGACGCTAGAGACTTTTTAAGTGAAATAAACAGGAGAATAAAAAGATTGACTTCACCATTTAAAAAGGAGGATAACTATGAAGAGGTCATTGCCTTAATTTATGAAACATTAGACATAACTAAGGATTCATTGACCGCAGTGCGCCCTTTAGATAATGAGACGATTGTTGATAACGCAGTTTATTTTGCCGTGGAAAAACATTTTAGCGATTTGGGTGGATTACTTGCAGAGCTAATGGGTTATTTTGAGAAAAGAACAATAAAACTTGATTAAAATGGATGCCAAACAAGAATACATAATTATTATAACAGAATTTATTAATAAAACCTCTGCTGGTAATTTGCAATGGAAAAAGCAAAATCCAAGTACTCTTTACATAGAAACAGTCGCAGGAGGTAACGAACCAGCAGTCATATCAATCCAAAAAATTCAAGAGAGAAGGAGAGAGAGAGTTGAAGACCGAGTTAGGACTACAAATGTGGAGTATTACGTTTTCTCTGTTAAAAAACCATTAAGTAAAGAATTAGTTATTCAAATAGATTCAAGTAGTGATAAGTCTTATCATGGAATTTTAAGTGAATTATTTCAGGTAGCAGATTATAAAATCGAAAAAAGAAGTATAGATTTTCTCAGAGGAATAATGGACAACCTTTAAATTAGAAATACTAAGGTCCATAAAGTTTATAGACAAAGAGGCCCTGTATGTCGCGAGCATCCCGTTCATGCCTTCAACTTCTGGTTAAACAACAATGTCCGAAAACAGTACTTTGCTTACAGACTCTAATTCGATGTGAAATGACTCAAGACTTTAAGAACATAATGGCAAGTAAATCTGATGGGGAGCTACTTGAGATTATCACCAAGCTGAAAGACGACTATCAGCCCGCTGCGGTTGAGGCTGCCCAACAAGAATTTGAAAGCCGCAACTTGTCTTCCGCCCAACTTGAGCGGGCTGAAGTACAAATCAAGGAAAAAGAATCCATTGAAATTGAAAAGGCTAACGCACCTTTGGAGACTGGGCAAAAAATTCTGTTTCTATTGTTTTTCTGGGGCGTGTTGCCATGGTCAATGGCGGGGACATTTAAAGCAAAAGGGTATATCAAGAAATATAAAGATGCCTGGAAGTTTATGAAAATTGGAGCCCTTGTCTTTTGGGGAATTCCTGTCCTTATCCTAATTATTCTTAGTCTGGCAAGCTAAAAAGCGTGGGGCGGCTTAGCCGGTTTTGAAATCTAATTTCCCTGGTTGGCGCGAGAGTCCAGCTCGTA
>CAXBJE010000318.1:0-4419 GCA_963975525.1 uncultured Owenweeksia sp.
TCTGCAACATAGAGGTACGTACATTGGCAAGCCCGGATGTAGAAGGCGTCCAGCTTGGGCTTGCGGCATTTAGGTTTACTGAACTCCAAACTCCTACCTCAGTAGCCAGTATAGCTTCATTTCTATCATTAGGATTAAAAAGGGCCCAACGTACAGGCATATCTGGCAGGTCACCTTCTTTGCTGGTCCAGGTAGTGCCACCATCATTGGTGTACCAAACTGAGTTTATACCATAGTTGCTGTAAGTAACCAAAAGTTCATTTTCTGAGGCACCCACATCAATACAGCTTACACTTCCGGTGGGTAAGTTGGATTGGGTGATGTCTGTAGGGTTGGGGCTGTTGCTTTCGGCATTTGTGATTTTAAAAACACGGCCAGAAGCGGTTCCTACAAATAGTGTAGTTGAACTTGTGGTATAGGGCGATACCCTAAGGTGAGTGGCCATACTACCCAAAGCCACATTAAATGAACTTACGGTAGGATTAAAATCCATATCCAGAATTCGGTTTATGGAACTCGTAGTTCGGGCGGAGTACAGGCCGTGCAGGTTATCATCGTAATCAGTAGGGTTAATGAAGCTACCCGTGCTGGAAGTGTTTTGAACCCGATTACCAAATGTAATACCTCCGTTGGTAGATAACCAGTAGCTATTATAAACGTAGGATGTAATTTGAATAAGAGGATTGGTTTGATCAATAAAACAATAGGAGCCATCACCGCCTGTAACTTCGGTGGTGCTGTTTATCCCGGGTGTTAAAAATCGTTGTGAACCATTGTCTTGAGTTCCACCTAAAAAGGTATTGTTGCCCGCTAGTGGATGAATGGCACAAGAGTAAAACTGGGTTACATTGTAACCTCTGTTTAAGTTGGTAAAACTTGGCGTTGATGCCGTAAGGTTGGTTGAGCGATAGATTCCACCATCATTGCCAAATAAGGCTTCAGAAGAAGAGCCTCCTCTATAAACCACTATTTGCTGATCGGCATGAACCTCGGTAAAACCAAAGCCACCGTACCAGTGTGCCAACTGTTTCCAGCTTGTTCCACCATTATCGCTAATAAATGGGTCAACAGAACCCGCAATAACTGTATTAGGATCATTTGGGTCTACCGCCAAAGCCAGGTGAATCCAGGCTTGGTTTCTTGAAAAGTCGGCAGCTGAAATATTAGGGTCAGCATCCGCTGGCTCACTTACGTTTACCCATGTGGTTCCGTGATTGGTAGTTTTCACAATTTCTCCAACAGAATTACCAACTTCAATAATGGCATAAACATAGGCGGAATCGTTTGGAGCAGTTGCAATTTTCACACGCTCTCCACCGCTTTTGGTGTAGGCCACTGTCCATGTGGTTCCATTATCACTATAGAGAATACGTCCACCACCACGGTTGCTACCGGAGTTTGCACTGTTAATTGTTCCTACCCAAATGCGGTTGTCAGCTCCAATTTCCAAATCGCCAATGGCGTAGTTAAAACTTTGAGAAGGTACATTGGGCGCCACTTGCGTAAAGGTTACTCCTCCATCTGTGGAGCGCTGAATTCCTTCAGAAGCTGTGCCATGAACGGTACCTGCATAACCAACACCTCTTAGTCCGGCATAAACTACTCCTGTTCCATTTTCGGCTCTTACCACTAAATCATTTACAAAATAATAGGCAGTAGTGGATGGTAATTGGGCCCAGGTTTGACCGGCATCTGTGCTTTTCCAAATACCTGCTCCCCGTGCACCTGATACGCTGGAGCCCCAGCCTTCACCTGTTCCAACATAAAAAATGCTATCATTAGTAGGGTCGGCAACAATGGCGGTAATGGAGATGTTTTCCCAAAAATCACCCACAGCTGTCCAGGTGGAGGTAAGGCTTGTAATATCATTGTTCTACCATAAACCGCCAGTGGCACCGCCTGCCCATACTTTCTTATTAGTAGGGTCA
Source organism: uncultured Owenweeksia sp. (assembly GCA_963975525.1). Lineage (GTDB taxonomy): Bacteria > Bacteroidota > Bacteroidia > Flavobacteriales > Schleiferiaceae > Owenweeksia. The sequence continues at coordinate 1,929 of CAXBJE010000318.1, forward strand.
TTCGGGTCAAACATAATGGCGCGGGTACGGCCACCAACATTGTCAGGCCCTCTTTCCACCCATGGGGTAGCAATTGATCCCGGTGTACCGGGAATAGGATGCTTACTTGCAGCAGCTACTTGCTGATAAATGGGAATTAGCCTTTCGGGAGTTGGGTAGCCCAATGCGGGATCCATCGTTAAAAGGAAATCTTGCTCCATGGCCAAATCGGGCCTGTCTTTTTTAGGAATGGCTTTTAGTTGCTCTGGGGTTAAATGCTCTCTGGTAGAGTACGGATGAGAGTTTATGAACTCCTCATATTTTTCTCGTTCGGTAAGTTGATTTGACTTTAAGCCATAGGTAATAGCAATAGCGGAAACGATGGCAACCAAGGCCAGGGAGTAATATTTTTTCATAGCAGAACTTTAGGGCTACTGATACATGGGCGATTCTAGCTCTCTAAATTCATCAATAAATAGGGAGTCAGAAACAGTTCCAATGGTATAGTAGATTATACCTGAAAACTCCTCCTGATTAAACAGAACGGCATTTACAGGTTCAGGGTTTTCATTACCAACAGTCATCTCAGGGTCCTCATAAAACATAGTGGCCTCAATAAGGGTAGTTCCTTTATCATAAAATATATGACTGGGAACTACTACATCATTAACCATGAATTTTTGGATGCTTAGGTTGGCTACAGAGTCTGGGCTCAATACCTTAAAGGTAATTCCTTTACCGCCTCCGGCACCCGGCACATACTTCATATACGTGGCATTGAGCTCCAAAACCTCTTCGGGAACCAAGTCATCCGGGCCACCACAGCGAAGAAAAATCAGAAGTATGGAAATACGAAGAAGCATTGCTGAAACTAAATTTTTGAGTAATACTATTTTTTATGCTGCTATTCGCCAATAACAACTTTACGGGTTACATGGATATCTTTTCCGGTAAGTGTTAAGGTGTAAACGCCATTGGCAAGATTGCTCACATCAAAGGTGTGCTCATAAGTGCCCGTCATTTTTAACCTTTCCTGTTTTACAGCAGATCCAATACTGTTGTAAAGTGTCATTTCCATAGCACCCAATGTAGCCATACCTGATATTTCAACGGTTAGGTTTTGCTTGGTAGGATTTGGGAATACTTTAAACTCAGCACCAGAAGGCAACTCATCCAAACTTACGTTGAAATCATACAAGGCACTTTGGCCAAAGCAGCTATTGCCATTTATTATTCCAACACTATACTGTCCGTTAGAGGTGGGGGTAAAGTTTTGGCTATTGGCACCCGGAACGGCTTTATTACTAGAATCAAACCATTGGTACTGATTGGCAGTAATGCTACAAACCAACTCGTTGTTACCTACAAATACCTGAGGAATATCTGTTTTGCTAATGGTAATGTTAATGGACTTTGATACGGGTCCACAGGAAGGTGAACTATAGGTATAGGTGATGCTGTGGGTTCCGCTGCCCAAAACTGATGGGTCCAATTGATTGTTGGTTATACCAGGCCCACTGTACACTCCGCCTAAAGGAGTAGCCATCACCAGTTGCTTAGGTGCATCACCATCGCAAAATAATGGGTTATTAATTACCACAATACTCGGTGGTGCCTGTACTTGTACATTCATATCCTGAGTCACCATGCAGCTATTGGCATCTTGATAGGTATAAGTTATAGTATAGGTACCGCTTCCTGTTGCTTGTGGGTTAAAACTACTGCCTGTAACCCCCGGGCCGCTAAATGTTCCGCCAGTAGGCGTGGCACTTAAAGAAACCGTATTACCTGTGCTGCAAAGTGTTCCAACAGGATTGATTTGTAGTGCTGTTAAAGGATGAACGTTTACAGTAACGGTATCCGAAAAGGCCATTTCTGGGAACGCACAATCCAAATCAGAACGTAGAGAGCTGTAAATCATATCTCCATTGCTGAGATTTGTAAAGTCAAAAGAAGGCCCGGTGCTGGAACCGTGAAATACTCCATTGAGGTACCAGTTGTAGGCTGGGGTTGTACCGGCATTGGTAGTATTGGCCGTATCTGAGTTACAAATAAAGTTGCCCGTATAGTTAAGGTCAATATTTACCGAATCAGCAGAATTGATAGTGATATACGAAACCTTGGTTAAGGAATCTGCGCCATTACCATTGGTTACTTTAAGTTTTACCGAGTAAGTTCCGGCCTTTGGGAAGGACACGGAAGGATTACGGTCTTGTGAGGTAAGGTTAGCTGGTCCGTCAAAACTCCAGTCCCAGCTTTGTGGCGAACCATAGGTTTGATCACTGAAACTTACCGTGTCTAAAGCACAAGCCTTTTTAAGAGAAGTAAAGGCAGGGGCAGGAGAAATAGTTGGGTTTCCTTCCAACTTTATATTGTCTAAATACAAAAGGTTTCCACCGTTGTTAATGGCTATAAACTTTACACGAACGCCTTCCATTCCTGCGAAAGCAGAAAGGTTGAGCGTATTGCACATGGCAAACCCACTAGCTCCACACCATTCTGAAGTAGATGG
>CAXBJE010000319.1:0-4408 GCA_963975525.1 uncultured Owenweeksia sp.
TAACGATGGCCAGTTGGGAATTTCTGCTGCTACAGAAATACCTCGATATTTCAAGTCCCTATCTACCTTTCCCAGTGCCGGTATAGATGCCAATAATAACATCTTCCTTACCTACTCAGCCCTTAATGAATTGGAGTTTTCAGGTACCCAGTTTTTTAATAAGATTTACGCTATAAACTCCAGAGATGGTGGTGCTACCTGGACTAACCCAACAGAACTTACCAAAGCGTTGCCTAGTCTGGAGTGCGTTTATGGCTCATTGGCCAGAGCCGTTACCGATAAATACCGATTGATTTTTCAACTGGATGGAGAACCGGGAGGTATTGTACAGGGAGATTTGGATGCCCCTGGGGTTAATGATATTATTTATCTGGATGTAGATACCACCGGAGGTATTGGAATTGGTGAGTATCAGCTTGGAGTAAATGGAATCAAAAGCCTTTACCCCAACCCTGCATCTGATATGGCAGCACTGGAAGCCATTATTACCGAGGCAGACTATTACAGCATCGAAATAACGGACGTAGCAGGAACTGTGCTTAAAAACATTGAGCTTGGAAATGTTGGTACCGGCCGATTGAGCCAATCCATTGAGCTAGGTGACCTTAAACCCGGAATGTATTTTATCTCCCTGAATGGAGGTGGTATGAAGAGTGTTAAGAGGTTGGTGGTGAACTAACTTATACTACTAGATTTTCATAAAACAAGAAGCCCGCTCCTGTATTGGGGCGGGCTTCTTAGTTGATAGAAATACTTACAATTTTTAGTTCCCTACTGGTGCCATATCCACCGGCTCCTTTTTCTTTTCCTCGATAGCTGGAACTACTATATCCATTTCATCAACCAGATAACCAGCTCCGGCAAATTTGTCTACAATAAAAAGTACGTAGCGGATGTCCACCATAATGTTGCGGCAAAGGCTTACATCATAATTGTAGTCGCTCATAGTGCCCTCCCAGGTACGGTCAAAGTTGAGGCCTATTAGCTCCCCTCTCCCGTTAAGTGCTGGCGAACCGGAGTTACCTCCAGTAGTATGGTTAGAGGCTATAAAGCACACGGGCATTTTATCGCCATCGGCATAGCGCCCATAATCTTTGGTGTTGTATAAGTTCAGCATTTTTTGCGGCAAGTCAAACTCATAATCACCGGGAATGTATTTTTCGATTACACCATCTAAATAAGTATGCGTTGCATATTCAACCCCATCGCGAGGCTCATAACCGTGCACCTTTCCATAAGCCACACGTAGGGTGCTGTTGGCATCCGGGTACATCATTTTTGTTGGAAATACTTCGCTCAATGCCAATAAATACTTTCGTTGAAGCACATCCAATTTATCTTCATAATCTCTGGTTTTAGGATTTACTACATTAATAAAGTGATCCCAACCAGCCATGGTAAGCTTCATGGCATCGCTTTTATTTAAAGACTTTATGGCCTTTTTTGGGTTCTCCTTCAACATCTGCTTCCAAGCCTCGCTATCCTTTACAGGAAGCGCCTTGGCGTACAAATTATTAACATACTTCTCTATTTGCTCGGGGCTTTTACCCTTTAGGCCTTTCAGATACTCCGGTAATGGCTCTGTTGAAGCTGCTTTAAGATAGACTGGCAATAAGGCTTGCATAGCTTGCCTGTCCAACTCCACATCATAATCCTTGTAAAAGCCATCCAACCTATCCGCAAACTTGGCCGCCTCAGTGGCCAATTCCTCATCCTTACCATCTTCATACAACTTTACCAAGCCACGGTAGCCCAGTAAGTGCTTTACCAATTCATTGCCGTAATACATGGTTTCCAAATACATGTATCGCTCCAAGGTTAGCGGTTTGCGCTCATCATATAAAGATTTCATTTGCTTTAGCAAACCACTGTATTCTTTAGTAAACACATCATTTTTTGCAATTGCCTCCTCAAACTGCTCCTCCATTTTTTGTTTTTTCCCAACAGCATCAGTGGCCGTAAGCCCTAATACCTCACCTTGCCACTTTTTCCAGGCGTTGCTTATGCGGGCATATTTGGAGGCGTACTTAATTCTTGTTTCATCATTCTCGCGCATCTTTTTATCTAAAATGGCTAAAAGAGCATCACGCACTGCAATACGGGCCGGATCATAATCATTAACAATATTGGCTATTTCATTAGATGGCAGATACTCGTTGGTAGTTCCCGGAAAGCCGTACACCATGGTAAAATCATTTGGCTTTGTCCCGCCAAGGTTCACCATTAGATGGCGCAATGGAGTATAAGGCACATTTTCTTCTGAGTATTCGGCAGGTTGGTTTTCCTTATCCGCATACACCCTGAAAATAGAAAAATCACCCGTGTGGCGTGGCCATACCCAGTTATCGGTATCAGCACCATACTTACCAATAGATGAGGGTGGAGCGCCCACCAGCCTTACGTCTTTAAAAACTTCCTTAGCAATAAATATATACTGGTTACCATAATAAAATGCTTTCACCTCATACTCATAAGGTTCTTTTTGAGCTTCAACAATGGACTTTATGTTTTCCTGAATTTTTGCCTCTCTTTCGGCAGCTGGCATAGTGGCCGTAACGCCCATCAGCGCCTGATTAGTTACTTCGCGCATGTACTTTACAATGGCTGCAGTAAGTCCCGGGTTTTTAAGTTCCTCCTTACCATTCATGGCCCAAAAGCCATTTTTCAAGTAATCATTTTTTAAACTGCTGTGTGATTGTATCTGGCTATAGCCACAGTGGTGATTGGTAAGCAGCAATCCCTTTTTACTGATGAGCTCGGCTGTACAGCCTCCACCAAAATGAACAATGGCATCTTTTAATGATGAATTATTAATGCTGTAAATATCTTCTGCTGAAATCTCCATCCCCATGGCGGTCATATCATCGGCATTAACGGCACCTATCAAATAAGGTATCCACATGCCCTCTTTGGCCTGCAGGCTACCAATTGAAACTAATAAGGCCAAAATGAAGGCCTGCATTCTTGTAACTAATAATTTCATACTTAACATATTTGCTATTGTGATTGTGAGATATATTTTACTTCTTGCATTAATTGGATAACCTACAGGATTCAATTTTTGATTCCTGTCAAACGCTCAACTTTAGGTTTATTCAATTAGTCCGCAAAATAAGCAGAAACTCGCGCTCAACTGAAAACCTGGCCAAATGAAAAAATTGTTACTCGTAACGTTTTTATTCCTTTCTCTTTTAGATACCCGTGCATCCCACGTGGCCGGAGGTGAACTTACTTATGAGTTTGTTGGCGATTCCATTAATCCCTACCGCTACGTACTTACCTTAACACTGTACCGAAGAAATGCTTCCGGCTCTTCTGGTTTAGCCTCTAACTTTCCTGTCAGACTGCTCTCTTCATGCTTCCCAATGCAAAATTTCACCCTCACAAGGGTACTCCCCGCAGGAGCAACGCCAACCCAGGATGGTGGCTACCGCTTTGTGCAGGAAATAGATTGCACCGACCCAAAATCTTCGGATTACTTTAATGTTTCTGTGCATAAGTATCAGGATACTATTGATCTGCCCGGGAAATGCCATAACCATGTATTTAGCTTTTATATCTGCTGCCGTAATATTCAAATTACCAACCTTGCCACCTTACCAGGCCTCTATATACAAAGCTTTCTTAACAATACTATTCATACTAACAGTTCCCCTTCCTTTGAATTTCTGCCGGTAATAAATACCTGTTTAAACAAACCCGGTTATAACCATTTTGGATGTTTAGATAAAGATGGCGACTCCCTGTTTTATAAAATGGTGGTTCCTCTGGAAGACCTTTTTACCCCAATAAGCTATGCCAGCGGTTATAGTCACAAACAGCCCATTACCACAACTTCCGGTACTTCATTCGATTCGATAAATGGTTTAATGACCTACACTCCTTCTCAAGTACAACTAAGTGTTGTAGCGGTTGAAGTGATGGAATACAGGTTTAGTGCCCATGATTCTGACTGGGTGCTGGTAGGCACAGTAACACGTGACATGGAGGTAAATGTTAATGGTTCCTGCAAACCTGCTTCTGCGGTAAATGTATTCTCAACCAACTCTACTGCTTTTGATACTGCCACCACCATTAGTTGCGGAGACTCCATTTTCACCCTAAAGCTGGCCATCCCGGTAATGATTGACAGTGTTACAGCCAGCGGTAGTGAATTTTTAATTTGGAATGGCGGGAATGATACTATTAAAGTAATATCGGCAAAAGCCAGAAATACAGTTTTAGGTAACCTGTTTACCGATGAACTAATTATTGAGGTTGAAAGGCCTTTGGTGCACAACGATACCCTTACACTGCATATAAAAGCAGGAACGGATAAAAACACTCTGATTAGTATATGTGGAGATGAAACACCAACAGACTCTATTACTGTAGCTGTTACCTCCTGTACCACATTTTTCGATTTACC
>CAXBJE010000320.1:0-4407 GCA_963975525.1 uncultured Owenweeksia sp.
CAAAGCTGTTTATAGCGCAATCAAATAGGGTTTCCACGTTTGGATTGTGACTGTTGTCTTTTGTCGCGTCCCCGGTATTGTTTGAGGCCAAAACATTGCCAAAAGCAGAAATCTGGTAAATGCAAAGGTTCAGGTTTAGTGCCTGACCTGGTGCAATATTCCTCCGGTAATAATGAAAAAGTGTAGACTTATTTTCAATTGGAGCCAGGGTATTGTAGTGGAACCATGGTACAGATTGGAAATTCTTTAATAGACTGGCATGTGGCCTGGTAAAAGCGGGCTCCGTAAACGGTCCGTCTTTTTTTGTTCTCTGATCGTCCAGCCTTACATAATCCAAATTCCAGGTATCAAAAGCTCCGGCCTGTGCGCCATAAGCCGTAAAGCGGAATTTAAAGCCATCGCGTAAATGTTGAGACTTTGTAACAGGAATCATTACTTGTTTGAAGCCTGTAGAATCAACACCAAATACACCCCACACTCTGCTCCACGTTTGGGTTTGTGGACTATAAAACTTTAAGTTGAAAGAGTCTATGGCTTCTGGCCTTTCACCCAAGCCACCCGCCTGCCAAAAGAATGATAGGTAGGTAGAGTCGATGGTATTACTAAGGTCAATAGGGCGAGAGGTAAGTACATCTGCGCTATCGGTGCTTAATCTGGAAATATCATAAGGAAGTCCATCCTTGTTTAATCCGTCAAAAGTGGCTACGCCCAAGGTTGGCGGGGCGATGGAATATGTTTGATTTATGTACACATTGGCATCCTCCCATAGGGAAGTATCCGGGTAATTTTGGTCGTAACTAAAATCATCAAAAAAGGGAAGGGCTACACTGGCTGTAGTTTTCTTTTTAACCTTTGCGGGAGTGTAAGTTTGCGGGCGGGCTGTTACCGAGCCTAGCTCTTCTACTGGTTGTGCCAAAACATTTCCCGAAAGGAAAATAAGGCCAATTGCCAGTAGGGAATTAAAAATCCGGTTCTTCATTACTTGTAAGGGTAGTATCTACAATTTCGGGCTGGGTGTACTGTAACGAGTCGTTCGGAATTTTGGTATAGTCATCGGTCAACCAAATGTCAACCTCTGCACCAATATTTACATTGGGCTTTAAGCCCGGGTTTGGGTATTGTTTATACACCAAAGCCATTGAGGTGTCTTTTAAGTCAGGGTCATAGCCCACGGAGCCAAGGTTTAAAGAAGCGGCCATGATTTTAGCTGTGGCTTTTTCTAAAGTTAAGAAGCGCAGGTAGGGCATAGTAATACGGGTGTCGCCAAGGCCCTGACCAAGCACCAATTCCACCACTGTTCCTTTATCAAACTTCTCGCGTTCTTTTACGGAGCGGCCTTTTACCTTAACATCTACCACAACATCCTTACCTATATAAGGTACATAGGTTAATTCACCCACCACAAAACCTTTTGATTCTAAATCGTAAATAGCCCTGCGCTTGGTTTTTTCAAGCATCATCGGCATTTCAATTTTACGTGGTTTATCAGGGTTTATGGTCAGTTTTATTACCCGGCCTTGCTTTACCAGCGACCCTGCCAAAGGGTATTGATCAATAATGCTGCTGCGTGGGTAGTTAGAGTTAAACTCAGAAGTGTCCAGAATCTCTGCTACTAAATCCTGAGTTTCCAGTTTTTTTACTGCTTCCTCGTAGGAAAGGCGGGCCAGTGCAGGAACCTTTACATTATCTCCATGACGGGTATAACTACTCAACCATGCATTTACTCCCCAAAAAAGAAGAGCACATGCAATGAGGGCTATCACCAGATTGGCCCAGAAAGTTTTGGTTTTGAGGAAACGTATAATTTTCATGCGTATGTCAATAATTTCGGCTGGGCCTCAGCGATTTCACTTTTGTGGAAATTCCTGAATTTCAAAAATCGGTCAAATATACAGCCTTCCAAACAGAGCTAAACGGTGCGTAGGAAACGTATAGTATCCACCTTATCTGCATAATCCCAAAGGGCTGGCATTTGAGTGCTTCCAAGTGGTATGCTGTTTTTTACATCCTCAGAATTGGAAGCAATACACTGCAGTTCTGGCTCAAGGTCATCTAACTTTTTATTCAGGTCATCCATAGACTGATATGTTTCAGTGTACAGCACGGCAGCAGGGGCGTGCAAAGCCTCATTCTCCTTTAAAATAATAAAGCCGTTTTCTAAAAATGCCTGTTGCTCCAACAAGTAAATAGCACGGTTGTAGTCAAAGTTGTTACCGTACTTATTATTGTTGATGAGGTCATTGAAATCAAAAAATGCCTTAAAAATTCTATCCTTATCAAAGCCTTCCGGCAGATAAAGCTTAGAGATACTTCGGCATCCTAACCCGAAATAGGTGAATACATCATTCCCTAGTTTTTTAAGTTCCTCCTCGCTTTCATTTCCCGTAAGGACGGCTACTGAAGAGCGGTTTTTACGGATGACATTAGGATACTTGGCAAAGTAGTAATCAAAATAGCGGGATGAATTATTGCTGCCGGTAGCAATTACGGCATCAAACTCCTTAAGCTGACCAGTGGCAAATTCCATCCGCTCAGCAAAACCTCTTTCAATGGCCACAAGTACCTGGGCCAAAAAGGGGAGGAGCTTATCATCATCAGTAGATGGTTTGGCCAACACTTTATGGCCAGACATCAATACTGAAAGAAAATCATGGAAGCCTACTAATGGGATGTTTCCGGCCATTATTAAAGCCACGGTTTTGCTGCCGTCATTCTCAAAATGGTCAGCCGGATAGCGGTTTACCCAGGCCTGCAAACTTTCACGCGAAAGCGCTTTGCTCCACTGCTCCATGGCAAATTCTACGTTGGGCAATGTAAACCAATTGTTGTAAATCCCCGCTTGCTGAATTACAGTTCTAAAGTTTTCAAGGAAAAATGTATTGAGTTTTTTCAGGTCCTCATCCTTGCTTTCATACTTATATTGGCCAATAAATCTGCCCAATGTTTCAAATGCCGAAATCCGCGCGGCCACATCCAACATACCCCTATCTATTTATTAAATTTGCGCAAAAGTAAGAATCAAATATGGCTATCAAGATAACAGACGAATGTATTAATTGCGGGGCTTGCGAGCCTGAGTGTCCTAACAACGCAATATATGAGGGTGCCCAAGAATGGCGCTTTAGTGAGGGTACGGGCCTAAAGGGAAAAGTAGTGCCCAAAAGTGGAGGAACTTATGATGCTGATGAACCTCAGGAGCCTGTGGATTATGATGTTTACTTTATTGTTACCGATAAATGTACTGAGTGTGTTGGTTTTCATGAAACCCCACAATGTGCCGAGGTTTGCCCTGTAGATTGTTGCGTGCCGGATGAAGATAACGTAGAGAGCAAGGACGAGCTGCTTAAGAAAAAAGAGTTTTTGCACGTATAGTGCAATACTGGCACGGGAATTTCTTCGTTTCAGCCCAATGAGGTATCTATTTCTTTTTTCAATACTTATTTCTGCGAGTGTTATTTGTGGCCAGTCCATTAATGTGGAAAAGCAATTGGCTGAAACAGGTAAAAAGATTTTGGCCCACCCTGAGTATAAGGAACGAAAGCTGGCCAATCAAAAATTCCTCGAAGAATTAGAAACCTATATCGCTACTGAAAAAGGATTTGATGACCCCCTTGCAACGGTAACCAATATGGTGCGCCTTGCGGGAGAAGATGAGTTGCGCATATTTACCTGGCAAATGCCTGATAGTACCTATAAATATGTGCGCTTCGGACTTGTGGCGGCCAATACCCGTAAAGGTATTGTAGTAACTCGGCTGGATGATGTTGCTGAAAACATCAGTCAGCCGGAGTTTAAAATACTGAAAGCCGATGAATGGTATGGCGCTATCTACTACAAGCTTATTCCTGTAAAGAAAAAGAAAAGCCGTGATGTGGTTTACACTTTGCTGGGCTATGCTCCCGGGAGAGATATTAATCAAAAAATTATTGATGTATTGGAGGTGGATGGCCGCGGCCGCCCAAAATTTGGCGCCCGGGTTTTTAAGATTGACCAGTTTATGGACAAAACCCTCCGTAAGCCACCCATGCGGCTTATCCTCAGTTATGGGGGCGATTATGCTGCTTCCGTAAGGTGGAATGATGAAAAAGAGATGATTATTATGGACCACCTTTCTCCACCTGATGATAAGCTGAAAGGCGTTTACCGCATGTACGGTCCTGATATGAGCTATGATGGCCTGGTATGGAAAGACGATTGGTGGAATTTAGAAACTCAGGTAAAATTCAATAGCGGCCAGAATGTGAAAATTGTGCCGCCCAATAAGCCAACCGACCTACCTGGAAAGAAGCCGAAAACAACGGGAGAGCAAGATGGGGGGTAGTAGGATTTTTTGTTTTGCAGTGTTAGTTTAAACGAAGCCGTTTATTAATAATCCTAAATGTTGAAATTACCTAGACCATTTGTTTT
>CAXBJE010000321.1:0-4401 GCA_963975525.1 uncultured Owenweeksia sp.
CATTTGCGAAAAACTACCACCCCAAAAAAGCATGGGACGACAGTGGTCTGGTACGCATCCGCTTCATTGTGAACTGTAAGGGTCAGGCCGACCGGTTTAGGTTACTTACCTCAGACTTCAACTACCAACCTAAGGAATTTGACAAGCGTATAACCGATCAACTAATGGAAATTACAAAATCGTTAGACGGTTGGGAAACCATGTATTTAAGAGAAACTCCGGTTGATTACTACCAATATCTGCTCTTTAAAATTGAAGATGGCCAAATCATAAACATACTGCCATGAGACAACTCCAAACCATGGCTGCGGCCTCTCTCCTTTTTGCCTGCATTAGCCTAAAGGCTCAGCCCAACTGCAGTTACTTCCTTTACCTTGGAGATACTGCTCAATACAATGCCTGTAAACTGGTGGAGGAAAACGTAGGTAGCCATTACCAGTTTAGCCGCGAGTTTCACCAGTTGATGGATAGTGCCATCGCCATTTGCCCCCGTTTTGCTTATGCTTACCGCGAAAAGGCCGCACCCTATGTAAAGAGTGGCAACTTTATAGAATACATGAAGAACATGGAATTGGCCGTAAAACACGATCCCGGCACCTACCTCCCCATTAGGGCCTCGGTACGCTGTAAGTTTTTTGCCGACCACCAAGGTGCCATTGATGACATAAACCTGTTTTTAAGCACACACAAGGGAGATATCCCCAGCTCGCACAATGGTACCTACCATTTGCTGGTTGTAAAGGCACTATGCCATAAAAACCTTAACCAGTCTGATACCGCTATTGCCATACTGGAAAAGCTTTTTGCCACCGAGGGCTACTACTTGGGTGGTTTTGATTACCTGCATCTGGGAGTTTTGTATTTAGAAACTGGCCAGTATGAAAAAGCCCTTTCCGCATTTGAAAGCCAAAAACAGCAAAACAACCTTGCAGAAAACGAATATAATTGGGCAGTTACCTTGAACAAACTAAAGCAGCGGGAAGAAGCCAAAACCCACCTGGCCAAAGCCCGAGAGCTATTGGTACCCGGCACCCAAATGCACGACCCCTACCACGAAATGATAGATCAGATATATTTGGTGGATATTGAAAAACTGGAAGCTGAATTATGAAGAAGAGTTGAATTACATAAGCAACTGTATTCGGCCAACCTTTTCTTGGTAAATCAACGGCCCATTTAACACTAACCTAAACCTAAAATTGTGGAGCAATTTGCCGAACGGCCTTCAAAAAAATAGTGTCCTGATCGCAGCAAAGGACTACTAAGACTGGGAAGTTCCGAACTTGATTCGGAAATCACCCAGCCGCAGTTGGCCTTTGCAAAAGGCAGGTTACTAATTTTTTGATAGCCTAGATTTTCCTGCCCGTTCGTTCAGGCGGGTTCGTTCTTTTTGATCATGCAAAAAGGACAAATAAATAAAACCCTGTGTGTCTTAATTTTCTAAAGTTGTTTTACTGAACTTAATTTGAATGACTCAAAAAATGATTTCTCTAAAACCCATTTCCCCTGCCGATAAGGAAACACAAAGGCTTATCTCCAAACTAAATGCCTTTAACCTAAGCCTATATACCGCAGACCAGTGCCATTTGGAAAGCCCCGAACAACTGATAAACCACAAAGCCGACATGGTGGGTGCATACCTTGGCGGGAGATTAACTGGCATAGGCGCTTTAAAACAAATGGAGGGTTATGCAGAAGTAAAACGCATGTTTGTAGAGGAAGACCAACGCGGTAAAGGCATAGCCGAAAAGATTCTAACAGCCTTGGAAGAAATAGCCGCAAAAAATGGCAACCACCTGGTACGGCTTGAAACCGGCAGCAGACATACAGCCGCCATAAAATTTTACACCCGCATGGGGTATTACCGCATTAAGCAGTTTGGCGATTACCCGGTGAATGATGTGAGTGTGTTGATGGAGAAGAACATCAATCGCATTTAACGTTTCTTAATCCATCACAATGCCTTCCTATATTGCCGCTTAGAAAGTTACCCTTATGAGGACACCCGTCAAACGTAATTTGAGCAGATACCGTACTACCTTTTTTTTCCTCTTTATTGCCTCATTGGGTTTGGCTCAAGAAGACTATAGGCAAGATACCATCTTATCAATAGTAAGAGACTATTGCCTGGATGATTCACAAACCGACACTCTACTTATTAAGGAAGGGATGGAAACAGACTTAGCAACCGTTTATTCCTTTGTGGAGATTGTAAAGATGGACAGTACCGTTTTTATCCAAAGCTCTAACCAAGAAGCGCATTTGGAAGATGGGAAACCTGTAATTCAGCGTATCGTAGACTTCAATCATATTCTTCCTAAAGATGACTTTTTGTTCCTGGTTGAGACTGAGTTATTGAATTGTAGATATAGTAAAAGCAAGGTGGATTACCGATGGAGTTATCAGATTGTAAGCGATACAGCAGACAATCAAATATTTTTGGATGCATTTGCGTACCCCCTGTTCCAGCTAATTAGAAACATCAAAAAACCTGTTCCATTTGAGGAGTATTTCTGCACCTCAGGTTTAACATGGATCAAGAGGACTGAAATTACCGAAGATTTTCGGTATGACAAAATCAGATACGACACCATTGTTACAGAAAAGCTAGTATGCCCGAATGGCGATTTTGCATGGAGAACTATTCTAGATACGCGTAAAAAAAATAGCTGGAACAGCGTTTATGTAAATATTGAAGTAACTATTGATAGCTCGACACACGTAGTCAACAAAGCACGGCTCTTAAGTAACTCCAAAACGACATTTCAAAAAACAAAAAGAATTAGAAAGCATATCTATACCGTTGATTATAACGCTGATTGGTGTCCAACAGCAATTTACACCTACCAAACTCGAAGGAAAAACAAAAATGATTTAGCTAGTATTATTCACTTGGATGCTGGTGATAACCTGTTAGGTCCTCGCTATTATGACTATCAGTCCTTTGATTTTCTTGGAATATTTCATAGATGGAAAGGCTTTGAAGAAGGGGAAGTTTGGTATGTTTCGAATCAAATATTTGGCAGATTAAGTACTAGGTATTTCGAATATCACAAAGGGAAAAGGCGATTAACGTACAAATCGATAACTAAGAAGAAAAAGGTCATCACTAAAGACTACCACTGGAGCGGTGATGTAGAATCTTTGACGATTCAAACCTTATTAGAGCCCAACAAGCCAAAAGAAATTATTACATGTGATGGGGATAAATTGGTGGAAAAAATCACCTATTCCTATGAAGTAGAAACTGGAGAGGCTGCAAATAAGCGGAGAAATGATTTCTTTTAGACTGGTTCAATCTTCAAAATAAATACTTCATTGAACAGAACCCTAATCACTTAAAGTCACACTTATCAAATGCCCCAACTCCGCCCCCTCCACCTCGCCATCCCTGTAAAGGAACTCCAAGAAACCAGAACGTTTTACAATACTGTACTCGGTTGTGCTGAAGGCCGCTCCTCAGACCGATGGGTTGACCTTGATTTCTATGGTCATCAGTTGGTATTGCACATCGCGGATAATCTCAATGAAAACAAGAGCAACCCAGTGGATGGGCATGAAGTGCCGGTGCCGCACTTTGGAGTAGTGCTGAGTTTGGAAGCTTGGAATGCCTTGGCTGAGCGCTTAAAAAAGCATCAGGTAAAGTTTATTATTGAACCCTACATCCGCTTTGAGGGTGAGCCCGGTGAGCAGGCCACTATGTTTTTTAAAGACCCTTCAGGAAACGCTTTGGAGTTTAAGGCCTTTAAAGATTTGGGGCAGCTGTTTGCGAAGTGATGAGCCAATGCCCGATAGCGGCTTTGAACCTGTTGCATACCAAGGGTGACGTTCCGCTCATTCCTGTTCTCTCAACTTCACTCATTCGTTAACTTCATGGCAGCCTTACCAACCCTGGCTTAATGAAGTTTCTTTATTTCATATTGATTTTTATAGCTGTAAGCATACTGTTTGTTGTGCTTACTCATGTGCTTCATTATTTCAATAAATCAAAAACACCATTGGAGTGGAGTACACATTTACTGGCTTACTTCCAGCATTTTTTGGGTGGCGCCTTTTTGGTTAACCTCCAGTTCATGGGGTTTATATTTATCATTTACATTATTTGGGGGGCCGCCTACTATCCACTTA
The DNA here is from genome assembly GCA_963975525.1 of uncultured Owenweeksia sp. Classification (GTDB taxonomy): domain Bacteria; phylum Bacteroidota; class Bacteroidia; order Flavobacteriales; family Schleiferiaceae; genus Owenweeksia. Next base: position 4,129 of record CAXBJE010000321.1, read on the forward strand.
GCTGGGCCGAACAACATCTGCAGCCCTATTGGTATCATTGGGTTATTGTCCTCTCCTTTTTATACTTTTTAGGTTGGTTGTGGTACACTGGCCGAAAAAGGTTTTACACTCAGTTTAAGCTTAAAAAGGTAAAACCAACTCCTGAGGAATTCAGGAGAAAAGCCTTTAGCCCACACTGGGGCATAAAACTCAAGTCCATTTTGGCAGAGAGGCTAGGTTTTTTAAATCCACTTATGATAATTGTGGGATTGGTTTTTTTGGCCATCACCTGTT
>CAXBJE010000322.1:0-4394 GCA_963975525.1 uncultured Owenweeksia sp.
AGTTCCGTTTACCTTGTAGTCTCTGTTGGTTGATTTTACCAGTATTTCCTGGCCAATACTTAATTCAAAACCCTGATGCTCGTTTATAAGAGCTCGGATAACGCTGGGGTTATTATCATAAATGGAAATGAGCGTAGTAAAGGGGCTTACCAACTCATTTTCCTCTGCGTACACATTCCCAATAACCCCGTCAAGCTTTGCCACTTGCAACAGGTCTTTTTCCTCTTGCTTAAGTAACTCCAACTCATTTTTCACCTGAATGATCTTCCCATCAATCTCAGCGTTTTTCAGCGCAAAAATTTGATCCAACTTTTGGCTCTGTAAAGCATTTTGATTAGTTAAATAGACCCTTTCCTTAAGTAGCACCTTTCTGCGCATTTCTATGTAGGGTTGGTCTATGGTGGCCACAGAGTCTTTCCAGATGTTTGAGTTTAGTAAGCTGCTTGATAAGTAGGATTGCTCTTTTTGGATTAGGTCCAATCGGTCCAGCTCACCATCAATGGTTTTGGTTTCTAAATCCAGTTTAGAATCAAGGGATTTATGTGCAAACTGATTTTCTATTTGCAGGATGTTTTTTTCCGAAATCAGGTTTTCTAATTCACGGGTTTTGTTTTCTACATCCAGCAATAAATCCTGACGCTCAACCTTAATCAAAGGGTCGCCCTTTTTAACCTTCTGGCCGGGTATTACATAAATATCTTCAATACGCACCGCCTTGCGAAAGCTAATTGCATGATTTTGTGGCTCTACCTGCGCCATGATGGACGTTGATGGCTGATAGGCATCGGTTGAAACAACAACCAGAATCCCAAAAACAACGATAAATGTGATGTATAAAAAGTACTGAGAGAAGGTTTTCATAACTGAGTTAAATTATCACTTCGTTCTAGTTTCACATTATCAAAACCTTCGTGGGCAACAAGGTTGGCATAAAAATTCTCACGTTTGGTTTCCTGATTAAGCGTGATAAAAATTTCATACCTGTTTCCTTTGTTACGATTGGAAACAGATAAAAGACGGAACTCTAAACATTGGCTTCTTAATAGTTCCATCATGGCCTCCTCCGTCATGGCCTCCAATAATATGAAGGAGAGTGTAAATTCCTTGTCAAGTATTTTGGTGCCATAAGGCGACAGATATAAAACATAGGAAACAATGCAGTACACGCCTGTGCCGGCAATGGCTATGGAATAACCATATACACCAGCTGCTATACCTACAGACAGAGTGGCAAAAATGAAAATGATGTTTCTTGGGTTTTCCACGCGCATCCTAAACCGTACAATGGCAATGGCACCCATAATTCCGAAACCAGCTGCAACGTTGTCGCCCACAGCCATAATAACCATACAGGTAACTATAGAGCTCAATATCATGGCCTGCACAAAGTTTCTTGATAGCGAACTTTTGCTGGTAAGGTGGTAGGTAAAGCTGATTATGCTACTTAGTACAAATGATAAGAAGATGGAAAAAAGCGCTACTTCAAACGAGGGCACTTCGTAAAAATCTCCCTCTGCAATTGATTCGAACATAAATTATACTTGGAAAAAATACCGGTTAGTAAAAAGGCGCATTTATGGCACCCTGAGGGGTTAGACAACGAGAATTTGTAAATCCTTCGCTTGAAACAATACTTTTAATCATCAAATCTAATCAAAGCTCTAAACTGTTAGTTACCAGAGTAAAATAGAAAGCTAGACTTATAAATTTTCGGTGTTCAGTAGGAGCGGAGTGATTTTACATTTTCACAAATTTTTTGGCGTAGTACGTATTACTTTCTTTGGCAAACCCACTAAGTATATATACACCCACTGGCAAATCCCTAATGAAGATGATAGCGTTGGTGTTGTTTGAATTTATGAGTTCCCTATATACAGTTTGGTTTCCTGCAATGCTTGTAATACGCAGTTCCGAAATATTACAATCAACGCACTGCATCATAATATAGTCTTGGGCCGGATTGGGGTAGAGTACCAAATCATTCTTGTTGTGTTGGCTGCCAAATTTGTTGTTGGGTACAAATTCTGCCCAGGGCCGGGCCTGCTTTATACTGAGCTGATTATCTGTAGTAATCTTGTACTCAATATCCATGGCAAATGTGCTATTGTTTTCCGCCTGATATAGTTTTTTAAATTCATCGTGAATCACCGTAAGGTATTCTCTCATTTGGTCTAAGTGTAGTTCACTAAGCAGTAAGGAATCACTAGGAATAAGGTTGGAATGGCGGATTATCAGATAGTCGTTGGTACTTACCGAGACTTTATCCAATAATATTTCCTCGGGTACAAAGCTGGTATCGGGGTTGGTGATTAAATCTTCGCCCAACTGAGAATTTAAGTAAAAGGTACTTTTTGAATTGTAAATAGGGTCTGTACTTACACCCACGCCATTTACTTTTTCATCAGAGTAATTGGGGTGGCACAAAACTCCCATAGAGGCCACAAAGTGATTGATACGAAAGAACTCCCGCTCTTCAAAAGCCCTTAAATTCCATAAACTGGCGTACACTTCCTTTATTGATTTTGAAATGTGCCCTTCGTGGGGATGTTGTGTTTTTGAATCATACAAACCTGCTCCGCTAAATCCGGGTAAATCCTCGTTGTTAGAACTTGATCTACACCGTACGGAAGTCCCTTCAGGAAATTTAAGGTGCATGGCTTCCAACTCATTAAGCATCCACACTGGCATATCTGCCTTTTCTATTTTCTTACGAAAATCCTTCAACATCTTATCACGAGCATCTCTATCTGATTTAAAATCGGGATCTTCCAAAATCGCTTTTGCCTCCTCAAAAAAATTGTTGTGCTCCATAAACTTCTGATAAAAAGAAAAGGGAACCCCAAAACCATCTGGTATAGTGTTATCCGGGAAACCGAATGAAAGCATAGTAGCTACATTGGCGCACTTAGCCCCAAAGCCATCGGACATTGAAAAGGTAATTTGAGACAGGGGTAAAATTTCGGTATAACTTAAATTGAGTGGAGGAATCTGAACAGTACCAGGCCTGTGGCTATCATGCCAATTGTTTACCTCTTGTAAACTTGCTTCGCGGATAACGAATGTATCCTGCTCTACTCTAAAATAAATGTAATGGTTTAGTAAATTGGAAATGGCGGTATCGGATAAAGGATCGCGAATAAAGGCATTTGGAATACCATCATGTATGGCCCTAAGGTTTACATGAGATAATGGAGTTTGGATAAAGGATGTAATGATACCGCCCACGCGTGGCAGGTTATTCGGCAAGGTTTCGTACAACACAATCTCCTTGCTTCCAGGTATATCCTCCAAATCCATTTTGCGGAACAAGCCATAGCCTTCAGCTTTATTCAGTCCCCAGTAATCAATTTGTGCAAATACATCAGATTCAAACACCACTGATACTCTGGAATTCTGGAAAAGAGCCTTATCATTTTCATAGGCATTTTCATTATCCACATTTACATAGTAGGATAAGTTGTTCTCCAAAAAGGTCATGTTTGCCGCCAGGAGCTCATGTGTACGTTGTATGGTCGCAAAATCTTCGGTGCTATTAACGCTGTAGTTAAAAGAGTAAACCCCAAGGGTTCCATTGTTGGACACCACAGTAGGGTGGTAAATAAGCTGTCCCTTTTTTACATTTTTCCCCACATAATCAATGCCCATGGCATTGGCGAAGTCCTTATGGAAATCATACCTGTTGCTGTTTATAAAATATATTTTGGGGCTTGAGGAGTAGAAATCGGTGATTAGATATTTGATGTAATCGATACCATTTAGATATTCATTGAATATTACAAAGGGGTTGTTTATCGATAATTGCTTAAACCTGGAATGGCTTTCCAGCGCAAGCAAGCCATCACCTATAGACTTTGGAACACCGGCATTCAACGGACTCTGTAGAGGGAGGTTATTTAACTCTGTAATATCATCCACAGTATCGCCATCCACATCAAAGGGCATGTTTAACGGGTATTCAATTACTTGATAATGCTGCTGAGGGTAAGCCGCCAGCTGCTCCGTTAATGTGGTTTTATTGGGTTTACCCTTGGTAATAGACGTTACCAACTCAAACGTAGAGTCCACACTATGCCTCACTTTTAATACATAGTAGTTTGCTGGTGTAGAGTTTACCTCCAACTGAACTTGACCGTTACTGTTAGTTGAATAGCCAACTATGGGTACCTGATTTTGGCCATAGCCCACAAGGGCACCACAACAAATGATAAGGGTTGCAATAACAGCTATTAATAGGGTGTTTATCTTCATTTGCTTGGGTCTCAGATATTTCAATGTAGTTTCAAACGAATTGGAAACCGTGAGAATAGTTTCTGGTTTCTAATACAAAAATGATTGATTTACTGTCGAATAGCAAAGTAACAATTAGTTTGGGCCTGGGGTGGCCAAAAGTCTGG
>CAXBJE010000323.1:0-4390 GCA_963975525.1 uncultured Owenweeksia sp.
ATTAAAAAAGTGGATGCCAACATGACCTCTAAAAACCAGGTATCGGAAAGTAAAATGACTGTAAATGGAAAACGAGGCAGCCGTGTGATGACCAGCCGTAGCTGGAGTGAAGGTGATAAAAAAGCCATGACGGAATACCTCTCTCCTGCCCGTGAGGCAGGCACTAAAATGTTGAAGTTGGAAAATGAACTTTACATCTACAACCCAAGTACTGACCGTACCATAAAACTCAGCGGCCATATGTTACGTCAGTCGGTAATGGGCAGCGATTTGAGTTACGAGGATATGATGGAAGACCGTAAACTACTTGATGTATATACTGCCAAAGTGGTAATGGAAGAAACTATTGGCGACCGCAAAGTTTATGTGCTAGAGCTTAATGCCAAGGTGGATGATGTGGCGTATGCCAAGCGCAAAATGTGGATTGATACCGAGCGCTATGTTCCTTTAAAAGAAGAACTTTTTGCCAAAAGCGGACAGCTCCTGAAAAAAACCACTTTGAGTGATGTAGTGCAAATTGATGGCCGTTGGTTCCCAAAAACCATACTGTATAAGGATATGCTAAAGGATGGCGAAGGAACCATATTTTCACTCACCTCAGTAAAATTTGATCAGGATATACCTGATTACATATTTACCAAGGCGGCCTTAAAGAAGTAAAGCTTTTTCTGTGCAAAACAATTAGGTGGTACTGTGGTTGAATCAGCCGTTTACCAAAAATTTAGAATTTGCCCATTAGTTATCTGTAAACCCAATGGCATTGATATTTTTGCTGCCCGTAAAAAAGTTGTTGCATTACGGAATAATTACTTCAGAAATCAGTTAACCAAACAGTTTTACCAAACCCTGTTACAGAACTCTGTTTACAAATCCCCATCCTATTAAATGAGATATTTTATTCTTTTGGCTTGCATGGCCTTTTGCCTGCCTGCGTTGCAAGCCCAACAATTTACCATTAGCGGAAGTATTAAAGATGCCAGTAGTGGCGAAGATCTAATTGGCGCTGCCATTACAGTTGATGAAAAACCTGGAACAGGGGCCGTAACCAATGTTTACGGGTTCTATTCACTAACCCTCCCTACGGGCACCTACAACATCACCGCTCAATACATAGGTTATCAACCAGTAAAAATGGAGGTAAAGCTCACTAAAGATTACAGGTTTAATATTGAGCTAAAGCCAGAGAGTTCCACCTTGCAGGAGGTAGTGGTAAAAGCTGAAGCCGCAAATGCCAACGTAACCAATACCCAAATGAGCGTGGCCAAATTAAACCTCAAGGAAATTGAGGCCGTACCGGTGTTGTTAGGCGAAAAAGATGTTTTAAAAACTTTGCAACTCCTTCCGGGAGTAAAGTCTGGTGGCGAAGGAAGTTCAGGTTTTTCGGTGCGTGGTGGTGGTTTTGACCAAAACCTTATTTTACTTGACGAGGCCCCGGTTTACAACGCCTCTCACCTACTTGGGTTTTTTTCGGTTTTTAACTCCGATGCCATTAAAGACCTTACTTTATACAAGGGCGGAATCCCGGCACAGTATGGTGGTCGCGCTTCCTCGGTTATGGATATAGTGATGAATGATGGTAGCTCCAAAAAGTTTGGTGCCTATGGTGGTATTGGGCTTATTTCTTCTAAACTTACTGTGGAAGGCCCCATTGTAAAAGATAAAGGCTCTTTCATCCTTTCGGGAAGGCGCACTTACCTTGACCTATTCCTCTTGCTTTCAAAAGATGAAGCCATCAAAAAGTCTAAACTGTACTTCTACGACCTTAACCTAAAAGCTAATTACCAGATTACCGATAGAGACAGAATTTACATATCAGGATATTTTGGAAGGGACAATTTTGGATATGATGATGAATTTGGCTTTGACTGGGGAAATGCCACCGGCACCGTAAGGTGGAATCACCTTTACAGCGATAAACTTTTTGGCAATACCTCTGTGATTTTTAGCGACTACAATTATGGCTTTGATATTGGCTCCGGAGATGATGGCTTCAGCCTTTCATCTGGAATTAGAGACTATAACCTTAAGGAAGACCTTAGCTATTACCTGAACTCTAAAAACACTTTGCGCTTTGGCGGAAATTTGATTTACCACAACTTTACACCGGGTGAAATTACCACAGGCTCGGATGTTGGTATTTCTATTGAAGACATAGATCAGCAATATGCATTGGAAGGTGCGCTGTACCTGCAAAATGAGCAGCAACTGGGTACACGTTGGAGTGTAAACTATGGTCTCCGCTACAGTTATTTTAATTATATGGGCGAGGGTACAGCCTACGAAATTGATGAAGCGGGAACTGTACTTAGTGAAACCAAATACGAGTCTGGCAAAAGCATAAAGCAATTTCAAGGGTTAGAACCTCGGGCTGCAGCCAAGTTTCTTATAAATGATGTAAGTTCTATTAAGGCCGGATACGACCGCAACTACCAATACCTTCACCTACTCTCCAACTCTACCACAGGCTCACCTACCGACCGTTGGGTGCCGAGCAGCAATAATGTGAGCCCTCAGTTTGCCGACCAAATTGCGTTGGGGTACTTCCGAAACTTTGCCGATAACAAGTATGAGCTATCGGTGGAAACCTATTATAAAAAATTGCAAAACCTTATAGACTACCGCACCGGAGCTGATTTGGTATTAAACGGAAGTGTAGAAACTGAGTTGGTATATGGTGAAGGCCGCGCCTATGGTTTAGAAGTTTACTTAAAAAAGAATAAGGGAAAATTCACCGGTTGGATCAGCTACACTCTTTCACGCTCCTTGCGCAAGTTTGATGACATTGATGGCGGCAAAGAGTTTCCATCGCGCCAGGATAGGATCCATGATCTTTCCGTTACCGGGATATATAAGTTTAATGAAAAGTGGAGTGTATCCGGAAACTTCGTGTTTTACACAGGTGATGCCGTAACCTTCCCTTCCGGTAAATACACCATTAATGGCAGAACGGTACCATATTATACTGAGCGCAATGGCTACCGTTTTCCGGATTACCACAGGTTAGACTTAGGCGCCACTTGGGTGGTTAAAAAAACCGAAAAATTTGAAAGCAGCTGGAACTTTAGTGTGTACAATGCATACGGCAGGCAAAATGCCTTTGTCATCAACTTTCAGGAGAAAGAAGATAACCCCAATGTTACCGAGGCAGTACAAATCTCGCTGTTTAGTGTGGTACCTGCCATCACCTACAACTTTAGATTTTAAGCTATTATGAAGAAGATATTTGTATTTATTTCGGCTTTGGCACTTTTCGGTTGCGAAAAGGTGATAGATGTGGACTTGAACTCTGCAGACCCTAAAAAAGTAATTGAAGCCAACCTGATGGCGGGGAGCGATAGCCTTTTGGTACGCATTACCGAAACTGGTGATTATTTCAATTTTGAGGAAACTCCCAATGTGGAAAATGCCATTGTATATCTGATAACACAAAGCGGGCAAAAAATGCTGGCACAAATGACTTCCCCAGGTGTGTATTGGATTGACAGCATAAACTCCGTTACCGGAGAAAACTACACCATTGAAGTAACTGCCGATGTTAAGTTCACCACAGCTACATCCTACCTCCCACCTGTTGTACCGCTGGATTCACTCTACTTTGAGTACTTTGAACCCAGTGGATTTTTTGAAGGTGGCTACATTCCCTTTGTGGCTTTTCAAGACCCTCCAAATGAGGAGAACTACTACCGTCTAATCTTTTATATAAATGGCGAGGAGGAAAAAGATCTTAATGTGTTTAATGATAAGTTTATTAACGGAACCTATGTAGAACAGCCGTTGTTTGGCTCGGATTTGGAAGTTGGTGACAGCATTCATGTAGAGCTCCGCTCCATAGATGCAGAGGTTTACAAATTTTACAATACCCTTAATGCTATCTCAGGTGGTGGTGGCCCTCCCGGAGTTGCCCCGGGAAATCCAACTACAAACCTTAAAGGTGATATACAACTTGGCTTTTTTGGCACTTATAGCAGATCGGTGGCCAAAGGAGAATTTCCGGAATAATATTTTTTCTATTAAGGCCCTAAAAGATGGTTGAGGCCTTGCATGCAAGGCCTCAACATTTCTATTATTCGCAAGGCCTCAACAGATTTTTGTAAATCCTACCTACAACAAAAAGCCATTCTGATCTTTAAATGGCCCCGGAATGTTGTCATCATCTATCATTTCCCTAAGGTCTATTTCAATGCCTCTTGTTATCGAAGAAATAGGCACATCATTGTAGGTTCCTTCAAAAGGGTTTTCTGAGTAATCTCCAATTTTCTCCATCAAAAAGAAAATCCAAATAATAAGGGCCGACATAAAGGGGCTTACCCACAACATCCAGCTAGCCGAAGCAGCAAACATATCTCCCATCCCTAAAGGAACAAGGGCCGCAAATACATAGGTAAGCCAC
>CAXBJE010000324.1:0-4382 GCA_963975525.1 uncultured Owenweeksia sp.
TGATTTACCTTTTGATGAGGATTTATGCTCGCAGGGAAGGAATTTCTCCAATAAAATATGGAACGCACTACGCCTTGTAAAAGGGTGGGATGTAGAAGATAAAGCACAGGATGAAGCCGCAGCCTCAGCCATTAATTGGTTTGAGCATAAGATGCGCGAAACCCTTCATTCTTTGGAGGATTCATTTTCTAAATACCGTATATCGGAAGCCCTTATGACTTCCTACAAATTTGTGTGGGATGATTTCTGTAGCTGGTATCTTGAGGCTGTAAAGCCCGCATTTGGTGAAGCTATTGACAGAAAAACCTATGAACAGACTGTTGCTTACTTTGAGCAGATTTCAGTATTGCTTCATCCGTTTATGCCTTTTATTACAGAAGAAATATGGCATCAATTAGCTGATAGAAAAGAAGGTGAGACCCTTTGCCTACAGAGCTGGCCAGAATTGAAGGAGACCGACAAATCCATACTTGCTGACTTTGATCAGGCAGCGGCTGTGGTAAACGGAGTGCGTAATATCAGGACTTCTAAAAACATCTCTTATAAGGATCAGTTGGAGTTAATCGCAACATCTACAGATGCTATTCCAAAGGCGTTTGAAACCCTGATTTCTAAAATGTGTAACCTATCCCAAATAACTATTGGAGAAAATGGAAATATAGATGGTGCCAACTTCACTTTCCTGGCAGGTAATTATGAAATGATAATCCCAGCCGGAAATAACATTGACGTTGAAGCCGAATTAGAAAAGCTCCGCAAGGACTTGGAATACCAGCAGGGCTTTTTGAAATCCGTACAAAAGAAGCTTTCTAACGAGCGTTTTGTGACAGGTGCGCCCGATGCCGTGGTAAATGCTGAAAAGCAAAAGCAAGCTGATGCTGAAGCTAAGATTAAAGCACTTGAAGAAAGGCTTACGGCTTTGAGTTAGATTCTTCAATTGGTATTGAGTTTAAACTCGAATGGATTTCTTTGGGAGTATCAATATGCATAGAGGGCGAGGCAAATACGGTAGTGCTTTAATAACAATTTCGGTGCTGTTTGCTTCAGGGTGTGCTAATAATGTAAATACACCTTCAGTGGTAGCTGATGAGAAGAACTCTTTTTCAACTACCATTCCTTTTGAGAGTAACTTTCATCCCAACCTTAAAAATTGGCTGGATTACTATCAGGTCAAAGATTCAACGTTATCACTTGATGGTTTTAGACTTTACGTGATAGACACTATTAAATTTAGAGCAGGTAATGTATTTGGTAGTTTTCACCCTGAGTTTGATAATGTGTATTTGGATTTTCTATCCTACAATGAAGACCGTACTAAATACATAGATATTGATAGCTATAGCTGGTTTGTTACTACAGATAGTAAAGCTGAATTTTCTCCAGATCAAGAAATAAATTTGTTAGATGTAACCGAAAAATCAGTACTAAGAATCGGTTTTTATGGTCCTTCTGCAAAGGTAGAAGAGGCTTTTTGGGAAGGAGATTCTGTTGTGGCACTTTTAGGAAATGGAGAGCCAGATGTTTCAGGAATATTTATAGCCCGACTGAATTTGTCTACTGGTGTTCAAAGAATCTATCATCATAAGGGTTTCCCCGAAATAGAGTCGGATTATACAAGGAAGCGATTAGGGGAAAAAGGAATTAAGGTTAATTAACCCTTATTTCATTAGCGTAACCTTCCTACCCTCACCATTCACACTAACAACCACAAAGGCCGATTTTACATTTGTTACATCCAGCGAAAGCTCGTTGCTGGAACTGGAAATTTTAGCTTGCTTTCTATAAAGTTCCTTGCCCGATGCATCTACCATGCGGATATCGTAGTGCTTCTTGTCTGTTTCGTTGAATCGTATTTTTATTTCATTACCGGCAGGATTGGGGTAAATTTCAATGGAGCCTTTATTACCTTCAATTTCCTGCAGTCCTACCTTCTCAGCGGTATTGGCAAATACATAATCACCAGCTTTCAGCTTATTAATATCCATTAGAGTAATACTGCCCAACTTGGTTTTTACCTGGTCCGGATAAAGCGTCCATTCTTTTGTGGCGTCTGCCCTGTAAAGTACCACAAGGCTATCGGAATTGGTAGAGATTAGCTCTTCATCCAAATTATACAAACCTCTTCTCACCGTTATGTTACCAGTTATGTCCACATTGTTGAGGTCGGTGCCTTGTACAGTCCAGTAATGTTGTGGAGAAAGGCGATAATCTTTACCTGCAGGTATTTTACCTCCCGGCCCCGCCCAATGGTGCATCACAATTACTTTGGCAGAATCGGTAAGCGTGTTTGCTGTAATCTTCATTTTAGATTTACGGGCATTGTAAACACCTGTTTTAGTGATGTTATGTTCATCATATGTATTGCCCGTAAGAAGGGTTCCATTATAACTCGCCAAAGCGTACTTAGGCACAAATGGCAGGTTTTGAAAACTTGCTGTGGCATTAGTGCCATTCATCATCACCTTACGGGAAGTGGTGTCTCCAGTTTCACTGAAAAAGGTTACAAATACCGGAACATTTCTAAATAAAGCCGGAGCTTTTCTGATTCTCTGCGTAAGCTTAATGTCAACTTGGTTGGACAAAGCCGGGGTATAAAGGCTATCTACGGAAAACTGTGGAAATCCGGGGTTGAAAACCCAACCATCAAAAAAGTCATTTAGTGGTACACCCGTAATTGTGCTTAGCTGGTCACGGAATTGAGTACTGCTAAGGTTGCCGTATTTATTGTTTTGCAGGAGGGTGGTTAGTCCGCTAAAAAACAGTGAATCTCCGATGTAGGCACGTAGATTATGTCCAACCATGGCCCCTTTTTGATATACGTGTGTTCCGTAAACGTACTCATGCGTCAGACCTTGTATGGCCTTAAATCCATCGTCATTTACGTGAGCATTATTCAGCACTACATCGGCATTGCCTAATACTACATCTACATAGTGTTCTCGACCATAAACGGACTCAGTATAAAGATGACTGCTAAACTCGGCCATACCCTCGTTTATCCACATGTCGGCATCAGTTTCGCAGGTTACCAGATTTCCCCACCAGTGGTGCGCCAGCTCGTGAGCAATAATGTCTTCTCCGCTAAGGTTGCCATTAACCAAACTTGTAGGTAGGTGGATGCTTGTGGCATGCTCCATAGCTCCACGTGGGGTGGCACAGTACCCAACCTTTTGCCAGTGATAAGGCCCAAAAGAATTTTCGAAAGTGGTGAAAGTTGGCTTAATGTTTAAAAAAGAGTTTACCATGTTTAGCGAATCGGCTGGTTTAGCCATAAGCATAATAGGCATGCTGCCATTAATACCCATTACGTTGTCGGTAATCTCGGCATAGTTGCTAATGGCCACACTGGCGAGGTAGGTAGGGATGGGGTCTGCCATTTTCCAATGAGTGAGAATGGTATCTCCGCTAATTGCAGATTCCGAAATCCTGAGCCCATTCGCATAAGGCCTCAATGGCTTTACGGTTGAAAAGTGAAAATCGTAGGTAGTCTTCTCTACAAAATTATCGAAGCATGGAAACCAGGCCCGGCCAAAGGTGTGCGGATTAGCAGCAAAGCCTACACCCAGATTGTAATAATAACCACCCGATTGGTGCCAGCCACCAAACCCACTACCATCATCAACAGGGGTTCCGTGGTAAAATACTTTTAAAAGGACAGTATCTGTGGTGTTTAGACTTCCCGCGAAAGCGGCACGAATAATTGTATCGTTATAGGTGTAGTTGATGGAAATTCCGTTTTGAAGAATAGAGTCCACCTGTAACTCCAGTAAATCTAAACTGATACCCCCAACATTACTGACTTTGGGTGTAAAGGCAATATCGCAATGCCCGGCAATTTTCTTTTGAGTGATTTCAGTGAAATCCAGATGCAGGTTGTAATGAAGTATGTCTATGGTATCACTCTTTGCCCTGTTGTCAATAGATATAATATGGCCATTTGCTCCGTGGGCATATGCTTCAGATTTTAGTTCCTGGCAACGGAATTGAGCAAGAGCTGAAGAGTTAATAGTAACAATGGCCAACAGGAACAAAATACTTCTCATAGCATCAGGAAAATATAGATTGTTGCAAATCTAATATTTAACGTGTTTAAGTAAATGAGCGGTTTCTTGCAGCGGAAAAATACTCCAATAACTAACTTGAAACCATTAATTACCAATCTCCGTCTTTACTTAAATAAAATGCGGTTATACGCTGATGTTTCTTTATGTAGCGAAATCGTATGCGAAAAGAATAGGTGTTATTATTTTTTGGGTTGGTGTAAGTAAATACAATGAACTGACCGTTCATATCACGACTTTCTTCAATTTTACTCACCTCCTGCATTTCTTCAAGCGCTTTAAGGCATTTATCATATTTCATCCCACCCTTAATGCCAGGGA
>CAXBJE010000325.1:0-4378 GCA_963975525.1 uncultured Owenweeksia sp.
GCTTATGGATGATATACACTCCAATTTTAGAGACTTATATCTATGGAACCCATAAGCAGCATTGAATAACATTGGTTGGAGTGAAGAACCCTCGTGCTCCGTTCGCGGACTCGGGGGTTCAACCACTTCCCATTATAAAACTGAACTGCCTAACCTGTAACAATGGAATAGGCATAACAGTTTAAGATTTTGGTTGGAGAGAAGAATCCCCGCTACCTGTTTACAGAAGCGGGGATTCAACCACCCAAAAAAACATACTGCTTGTAAAAAATGAAAACAAGGCAGATTAAAGATTTGGTTGGAGTGACGAACCCCTATATGCCTCACCCGCGGGTGTTGGCGGGGGTTCTTTCCAACAACAAAAAGACCTCTTAATAAATAAGCTGAACTAACGACAAACCCTTACACCTGAAAATCACTGTCATTTGTCATATTTTCGCTCTCGAACTCGTCAACCAAAAAACTCTTTCCGTTCTATGACAAATCTTATTAAACGTTGGATCCACTTTATAACCGGAGAATTCTCAGAATTCTCAATGGAAAACAGGGCCTTCAATTTAGTTAGCGGTCTTGTAACGCTTCTCCTAAGTTTCATCATCATTGCCAACCTAATACTAGGCTATATTGATATAGCCCTTTGGATAATGCTGATGGTGGTAATCAATAGCTACTTGTACTTCATCGCTCGTTTTCGTCAAAACTTTAAAGTGGCCAGTCTCACCTTCGCCATACTAAGTTATTTCATGCTCGGTGGAGCGTACTTTCTAAATTCAGGAATTTCCGGGCCGGTCATTTATGGATTTTTTATGACCTTAATTCTAAACATTGTAGTTACACCCAGAAGGTTTCAGCCCCTGTGGATTTCACTACATATTCTTATAGTACCAGCACTATTTTTAATCGAGCTTTACATTCCTTCAGGAGTCCAGTTTCAGTATCTGGAAAGGGGAGATCAGTTTATTGACCACACCATAACTTTTGTACCCTGCATAATCTTTATGGGAACTTTAGGTGTTTTCCTTACCTCCTCATACAAATTTGAACAGAAGGAGGCAGAAATGGGCAGGCTGCAATTGCAGAAAAAAAATGAGGAACTGGAATTTTCGAACAAGGAAAAGGATCGGCTCTTTAGCATCATTGGCCATGACCTTAATGGGCCATTAAATTCTATAAGGGCATATTTGGAAATGCTTGATATGGATCAGTTAGATCCTGAAGACCGGGCTTTTTTAAATAATCAGTTATTAGGCCTAACCCAAAACACATCAAACCTGTTAAATAATCTATTGAACTGGTCTGTAAGAAATGGATTAGAAGAACCTGAACTAAAACCTCTACATCTGGCCAATCATTTAAAAGAAGTTATTAGTCTAATGAAACCAGAGGCTGACAGAAAAAATATTGAACTTGTGTTGGAGATGGAGGATGAAGAAGTAATTCTCCTTGGCGAATCTGAAATGTTACATTTGGTTATCAGAAACCTGCTTAACAATGCCATTAAGTTTTCACCAGCCGATGCACAGATTATTATTACTGGAAAAGTTGAAAACGGAAAGACCCTTATCTCGGTAAAAGATATCGGCCAGGGAATTCCCAAAGAGCAACAGGAGGCAATTTTTGGCTCGCAGGTGAAACCCGCTATTGGAACGGAAAACGAAAAGGGAATTGGATTGGGACTAGTACTTTGCCACGATTTTGTGAAAGCCATGAAAGGCTCAATTGAATTTGAAAGCGAACTAAACAAAGGCACCAAATTCACTATTACTCTTAATAAAGCTAGTTAACCAGCTTTTGCCATTCCCCTGGGTGGCCTTCTATAAGCGTAGTAATTCAAAACATGCTCTATAGCCATTCTTGTAGCTTCATTTATTGGGCAATACTGACTGGCCAATAAAGAATCTATACTGCTCAAACGCTGGTAATAATCCGTTACCATTGGCACATTTCGGGTAATCTTAATTTGCTCCACTGTTCTTGCAAACTCCTCTGGTTGAGTATTTTTAATATTTGCGCAAGTGTACAATTGCAGATCATTAGCCCTGCTTTTTGCTGCTGACATTCCAAATAACCGGCAAATCAAACCTCTGTAATTGTAATTGCCACAACTCCCCAAACCCAGGGCAAGGTTGGTGGGCACAAAAACATGACAGGTGGCATTTGGCGCTTTTAACTTTTCCAAAATTATTTCGGCCTGACCATTCATATAGTAATGCATGGCCAAAGGCAAAAATTCTAAAACAGTTGCTTCAATATCAGGTTTAGTGCAACATTTACCACAACCCACCAGGCAGTGTAATTTAGTGGTAGTTGCGAATTGTTTCAAGTCTTTATCCAGTAAATCAAATAACTCAGTTACTTTTTTAACCTTTTGGTTTAGTGTCATTTAGTTTTTAGAACAGGGCGCGAAAGTAGATGAATACAGCCCTGCTTTTACAAAGCCGTGTTTATTACCTGTTAAAGTAAAATGGCCGCTTACCTTTGAGTTATTCTTTCAACCTGTCTATGAAAAATTCTGGCTCCTACACCTATAATCAAAGCACCTCAAAAGTACTTATGGTTCGCCCTGTTTCATTTGGGTTTAACTCCGATACCAAGGACACAAACAGCTTCCAGTCTAAGGATTCAGATTTTAATGAAACCGAAATTCAAACCAAGGCCCTTGCTGAATTTGACGCCTTTGTGAAAACGCTAAGACGGAACCATGTGGAAGTAATTGAGGATACAAATACCCCGACCAAGCCAGACGCAATTTTCCCAAATAACTGGATAAACATGGGGCATACCGGGGATATAACCCTCTTCCCCATGGCAGCGCCAAACCGAAGGCTGGAGCGCAGGGCGGATATTATAAACAGGCTGTCAGAGCATTTTGAGATACACCACACTACAGATTTGTCATCGCATGAAAATGAAAGGAGGTACTTAGAAGGTACAGGTAGTATTGTATTTGATCACCGTTCCAGGGTAGCTTACGCCTGTATTTCTGAAAGGACCCATCCTGCCCTTTTTGAGAGGTTTTGTGAATCCATCAATTATACTCCTTTACCATTTACAGCGCTTAATCAAGATAACATACCCATATACCACACAAATGTGATGATGTGTATTGGCACCCACATAGCTGTGATTTGCGGGGAATCCATAAAAGATGAAAAGGAACGGCAGCAGGTTTTTTACAAGCTGCATTCTACAGGGCATGAAATTTTGGACATAAGCCTTGAACAGATGTGTCAGTTTGCAGGCAACATGCTGGAAGTGACCAACACCAGAGGTGAAAAGCTTTTGGTGATGTCAACACAAGCATTTAAATCCCTTAAAAAAGAGCAGGTATCCACTCTGGAAAGGCATATTAGAATTGTACACTCCCCCATTTATACCATTGAAAAAATTGGCGGAGGCAGTGCACGGTGTATGATGGCGGAGGTTTTTTTAAAGTCCCTGTTATAGCAGTACCGTTATAAATCCATGCTTTTTAAAATGATCTGATTCAAAAATGTAGTAGTAAACATTTTGAGGAACGATCTTTCCATCTAAGGTTCCGTTCCAAAACTCAGAGAATGGGTTTTCGGTACTAAATACCTCTTGCCCCCAACGGCTATACACTTTTAGTTTAGCGTTTGGGAAGCAAATTTCATCGGCCCATATTTCAAAACTATCGTTTTGCCCATCATAATTAGGAGTAAAACTATTGGGGATAAACAAAGTTCGGTCTTGTCTGCTATCCACATAAATGGATTTATACAATTCACACCCATCTTCATCAATGGCCTTTGCTGTATGATATCCGGCCATGATTTTTCCGTTGATTTGATCTAATGGAATTTCATCCACATAATAAGTATACTGCTTTGGAGGTCCTTCTACCCCCATTGAAATTGTACCATCTGGTTTTTGCATACAAGTAGATGGACTAGTGCTTGCTAGAAGTTTAGGAACAGGGAGAAAAGGAACATCAAAGGTTGTGTAAAGGTGGCAGCCATTTTTATCTACCACTGAAACATCATAACGTCCGGGCTTTAAGTTGTCCATAAAAGGGCCCACTTTTTTGTTAGACCAGTGAAAGGTATAAGGAGGTTTTCCACCTTCAACACTAGGCTTAGCATAACCATCTGAGCCATCATAACAGCTGGGTGTCTTTATCGCCACATTAGAGAAAACAAGAGGTGCATTTTTCCCAATATTGCAATTCAATAAAACAGTACAACCGAGGGAATCCACCACCGAAAAGCTATAATTACCCAAAGGCATCTTAGTGATGGTGCGGGAAAGGATTTCACCTAGTGGAGACTTAATGCTATAAGGTGGAGTTCCCCCTTGCATGGTGAGATGAATCTTTCCATCGTGCACGTTTACACAGGAAGTATTTGTGGTGGAATCA
>CAXBJE010000326.1:0-4378 GCA_963975525.1 uncultured Owenweeksia sp.
GGTAACTGCGGCATTCCCCTGTAAAAGGATCATAAGTAGGGTAGTGCTCCCAATTATCTACATTAAAATTAGCTCCTAACTCTCTGTTCATCCTCTCTAGCAAATTGAGGTTAAATGAGCGTGTAATTCCCGTTGGGTCGTTATAGGCCTTAAGTATGGTACGGGGATCTTTCTTCAAATCAACTCCAATTAGGAGTTTGTCACCAGGGTTCATTGCCTGTTGCAGCTTTGAAAAGAAAATCCGCGCCCGCTCAGGCGTGAAGTTGCCCATATTACTTCCCAAAAACAAAATCACTTTTGGGCAATCCTGCATTTCGTTCAGTCGATCCAGGGCACTGAAATACTCATTGTTTAGTGGCCTTACTTTTAGATTTGGAAATAGGTTTTTTAAATCTACTGATAAACCCTCCAATACATCACCTGAAATATCAATTGGGAAATATTCGAAATCTACTTTCTCTTTCAAAAAGTGCTTAAGTAAGAGTTTCGTTTTATAACCATCGCCCGCACCTAATTCCACAAGGTCAAACTTCCCTTCAGGGCGAATAGCATTCAGGATATCATTCTTCTGCAAGTCAAAAATTTCATACTCACAATCGGTAAGATAATATTCAGGCATCTTCATTATTTGCTGAAAAATCTTATCGCCCTTGGCATCATAAAAATAGCGTGAAGACAAATACTTGTTTTTGGCAGAAAGGCCTTCATCCACATCTTTTGCGAACTGACTAATAACTTGACTGATAATGCTTTCCATGAATCTAAATTTTTTATAGACCTGCCAGGGCTCGGTCTTACATAGTTGTAATTGGGCTATTTAACCAATCGAAGGCCGGTAAACTGCCACCTCAATTGTGGATGAAAAAAGTTGCGGTAGGTGTTGCGGCTATGTCCGGTAGAGGTGGCAACCGAAGCTCCCCGCAGTACCATCTGGCTTACCATAAACTTGCCGTTATATTCGCCTACAGCGCCTTCTGCCTTAGTAAAACCAGGGTAGGGCAGGTAGGCAGAGTTGGTCCACTCCCAGCGCTGGCCCCAGTTAAATTTATTGCTGGCCACTTCCCATTCTGCCTCGGTGGGTAAGCGCATTCCTTTCCACTCAGCAAAAGCAAAAGCCTCATAATAGGAGATATGGGCCACAGGTTCATCAGGATTCACTTTTTGTAATCCCGATAAGGTAAAGCGGTGCCATTCTCCATTTTGCTTTCGCCAGTATTCAGGAGAATCAATTTTATTGTCATTTACCCAGGCCCAGCCTTCGCTGTGCCAGTGCTCAAAGTTGCTGTAGCCCCCCGCATCCATAAACTCCAGCCACTCTTTATTGGTAACCAACTTATTGCTGATGGAAAATGGTTGCAGATATACTTTATGGCGGCCATGCTCATTATCAAATGAAAATCCTTCGCCTTCAAAACCTATTTCATAAATGCCTTCTTTCATAGATGTAAACCCATTGCCACCTTCTTTTTCACCTTCATTAAAATCTTCTGTGTAAACAGGATTAAAAGGCTGCACGGCCAGTATGTATTTAAAGTCGGTGAGAAAAAGCTCCTGATGTTGCTGCTCATGATTTAGCCCAAGTTCCAACAGTTTTAGGGCTTCCGCAGAAGGGTTGCTGTTTAAAAATTCCACCATCTTTTTATCTACATAAGTGCGGTAATCATAAACCGATTGCAAAGGTGGACGGGTTAATGTACCACGACTGTCGCGCTGAAGACGCTCACCTAAACTTTCGTAATACGAATTGAAGTAAAAGGGAAAGCGCTCATCAAATTCCTTGTAATCCTTAACAAAGGCTTTCAAAATCATGGTTTCAAAAAACCAGGTGGTGTGTCCCAAGTGCCACTTGGGCGGGCTGGCATCCATCATGGGTTGCGCCAAATGATCCTCTGCCGAAAGCGGAGCCATGAGTTTTTCTGTGTAGTTGCGTACCGCTATAAACCGCTCAATTATTGTAAGGTCAGCTTTTGGCTTGGTGATAGTATTATCTGTAGTCTGCATCATAATATAAAGCTAAACGAAGGTGGGAAGTTAAGGTTTATGCCTTGGCGTAATTTGTCAGAAATAGGACTGAAAACTGAGCACTATCAAACTTGCGGAATTGATTATTAGGTAGTTCCCATCATTTGTAATTGAGCAAATTTGAAACAAAAAACCCCGGCAGGGCGCCAGGGTTCATTGTAATTGATTATTAACTGATTGCTTACTCTTCCATTGCAGGTTCCATTGGCTCGCCAGCGTCAGCAGGGTCAATTACCGGATAGTAAACTTCGGTAATCCACTTAGTGCTGTCTGGCTCTTCGCCTGGGTCAGTTACATAAACTTCCCATGGAGAACCTACCATTTCAATACCATTGTCTTGAGTGTACTTGTACATAGCCATGTGCTCAGGCTCGGTGTTATAGCCTCCCACATGTATGGCCTTAAGGGCACTTCCACCATGTGTAGTTCCTTTTTTGATTTTGTCCGTTCCTGGTTTTTGAGAAGTTGCTGCAATACCAGCTTCCATTTTGGCCATTTTGGCTTCTTCATTCCACTCGTGATAAATGGCAAAAGGCTGCATGGTCATATTTGCTGCATCAGCTCCAAGGTGAGCCATGATCTGCCCATAGCTGTTACCCAAAAAGTCCTTAATGTTGTTCCACTGTACATCACCGGCAATGCTATAATAGTTCATAGGCTCTACTTTCACCATGGTGATTTCTACAGATGGCGCCTTAGCCGGCATGGCCTCAACCAACGCCTTAAGGTTTGCAAGACCTTCTTCAAAGTCTCCACCTACCTGCTCGTCCATTCCACGACCAAAAACGCGGAAGAAAAACGGAAATTCACCCGTAAAGCCCCAGGTTACTTTGGTTTGTCCATCTTCAGTTGGCTCAAACTTCCAGTATCCATCAGATTCGCCCATGCCATCAAAAGCAATGTGGGTTGTTAGCGATTCATTAGGTACGGCAGCGGTAATGGTTTGGGTTCCCTTTTTTGAGATTTCACCATCCCAGCTATAAGAAGCTCCTTCTCCTACAGAATCACCATGATAGGTGATTTTCATATCAGGATCCATTTTGTGCCACTTGCTCCACTCACTCCAAGTGGTAAAATCGCTAACCGTAGCGTATACCGTTTCGGGGTCAGCATTGATAACAGTGGTGCGTTCTACAGCATACTTGCTATCAAGGGTAGCCATCCATGCAGAATAGCCTCCAACAATCACAACCAGGATTACAAGAATAATTTTTAGTGCTTTCATTTAAGATAATTTAGATATTTAGTTAGGAATCCAAAAGTAGCAATATTCTTTAATTGCTTAGTATGAAGGCGTTAGCGTTATTGCTTTTTTTAATAAAATGTTAAAAATCAACGTCCAATCCTGTGTTTCAACCTCAAAAATTGGGTTTAAATTTGCCGGATGCAAAACATGATCTTAATCCTTGACTGTGGCTCGCAATACACTCAGCTTATTGCCCGCAGAATTCGCGAGTTGAATGTCTATTGTGAAATTCATCCTTTCAACAACCCTCCGGCTATTTCCAGCAGGATAAAAGGTGTTATTATTAGCGGTAGCCCGGCATCTGTAAGGGATGCAGACTCACCTAAACTTCAGTTGGAAGAGGTAAAGGGAAAGCTTCCTCTGCTTGGGGTTTGTTATGGTGCTCAATACCTGGTTCAGTCTTTTGGCGGAGCTGTTGGAGCATCTGATACCCGCGAATATGGAAGAGCTAACCTTAGGTTTATTGATGATAAGTCTGAACTTTTTAAGGATATACCAACAGGTTCGCAGGTATGGATGAGTCATGCAGATACTATAAAGGAAATGCCCGAGGGCTACTCAACCATTGCCAGTACTGGTGATGTTGAATTTGCTGCGTTTAAGATTGCTGGAGAAACTACCTATGGTATTCAATTTCATCCTGAGGTGTACCACAGCAAGGATGGAATGACTTTGCTGAAAAACTTTATTGTAGGCATTTGTAAGTGTCCACAAGATTGGACTCCACTTTCCTTTGTGGAGGATACCATCGAAAAAATGCGCAAAAAACTGGGTAAGGACCATGTGGTGCTTGGCCTTAGTGGTGGCGTTGATAGTACGGTTACTGCCGTTTTGCTGAGTGAAGCCATTGGCGACAGATTGCATTGCATTTTTGTGAATAACGGAGTACTGCGCAAAAACGAGTTCGAAAATGTACTGGAGCAGTACAAGGAAATGGGCCTTAATATTAAGGGTGTTGATTCTTCTGATCGCTTTCTTGATGCGCTTGAGGGGATATCGGACCCTGAGCGTAAGCGCAAGACCATTGGCCGCATGTTTATTGAGGTTTTTGATGATGAGGCCCATAAAATCAGCAATGTAGATTGGTTGGCACAGGGAACTATTTATCCT
>CAXBJE010000327.1:0-4366 GCA_963975525.1 uncultured Owenweeksia sp.
TCCACATGGCAGTGGCTACACACCAGATTACACATATACCCAAGGTTTACCTGCATAATTTCTATTCCTGTAGGTCTTAAAGGGTATTGCTCCATACCTACCAGCTTATCCTTAAAAGTTTCCAGCTTACCATTGGCAAAGTCACCACCGGAAAGCACTTTTAATTGTTCTTCAACCTGCGCCAGCTTATGGTTCTTGCCATGCAGGCTGCGCTTGCTCTTTTTCTTTTCTATTGAGATTGATTTCGTTTCCATAATTACATTGAAAGTTTGTTAACCTTATTCATCATTTGAACACTATGCACCAGAGAGGCTCCTCCGCGAATAGCCGCAGCCACATGCACAGCTTCCATCATTTGGGCTTCTGTTACCCCCATTTTTAAGGTATCCTTAGTGTAAGCATCAATACAATACGGGCATTGAACAGTATGAGATACTGCCAGAGCTATAAGCGCTTTTTCGCGAGCGGTCAATGCGCCTTCTTCGAATACCTTTCCATACCAGCCAAAGAATTTCTCGGCCAGTTCGGGTTCAAAATCAGCGATATCCCCAAATTTTTTGAGGTCTTTTGGGTCGTAGTAAGTTTTATCCATGTGGGTTTTTAGTTAAATACAGATAATGGAGTTTAGCAAAGCCTGTTCTGGCCCAGCTAATCAGAAAAATAAGATTGGGAATTTTGGAGGTTTGATTACGCAGTAGGTGGTGCTCGTAATCCAATAGCTAGCCCATCGTAAAATGATGGAATTTGGCTAGAAATGGGAAATGGTACAATGGGCTCTACCAAGAATTGAAGAGACAACTTATAGAATTGATCGGTACATTTAAGTTCGCTCATGGCAGTGTACAAACTTTGTACATCATCAATATCTGAAAGGGTTTCAAGACTCACTGCCTCATTGCCCTTATTCAAGGATTGTTGCAAAAGAGCCTCATACACATTACTTGTTAACCAGGGTAAACTCTCAAAGGAATTTGGGTTAAAAGCCTTGCGATGAATACCAATAAGATATATGCCTCCGTCAGTTGAGGGGCCTAAAACGATATTTTGGTTTTGGACAGATAGAACGGCCCTGTTGATATGTGATAAACTTAAAGCCGGTGTATCCGTCCCAATTGCTATTACCTCTCTATATCCCTTTGCAAAGGTTTCCGAAATAGCATTTGAAAGCCTTTTTCCAAAAGTTTCACCATGTTGGTTAAAATCTGTGCAAACAACTACATTTAAACCTGATTGCGCCCCAAGTTTGCGGGTTCTATTAATAAGCTCTTGGGTTAAAACTAATTTTTGATTTTGAGACGCACCTTTTCTCAGCATAGTCTTATGCTGTATTTCACTAGCCGCAGTGCGGGTGAAAATTAAAAGTGCTGTTTTATTACTATCCAAAATCAATCGCTTAATGTCGTCTGCTTGAAATTCCTAATTTACAAACTGGGCATGGCGGTATAACATCCCGTTGGAATTAGTTATTAAAAAGTACTGTACAAAGCGCACATACGTATTGTTTACGCGCTTGGATTATCAAGATTAATTTTTTTGAGAAAATAATTTTGTCGGGAGGATTACGAAACCAGAATAAGGATATCCCAACATCAGGCCGTCTAATAATTAGATTAGTAAAACCCAGCACAGATTTCTGGTAATTCCCCTACGTTTCAACACGCGCCTTACTTACACTGTAAGCATCTAAGTACTGCTTAACTATAAACAATTGTGATTCAATAGTTAAGAATCTAAAATCAGGGCACTGATTCTTGGTGATTGAATTATTTTCCCTACATTCGACAGACCAATTTAACCAACCGACCTTACATAATGCAAAATTCCTTGTGGCTCTTTCCTTTCTGGAAAGAGCGATTAAAACAGGCTTGAGATTTCTCAGAAATTTTCAATCAATAAATAATCAAAACCTGTTTTATGAAATCCAACAACCTTTCCAAACTAGTTAGAATTGGAGCTATTGTTATAGCTACTACAATTCTGTTTCCAAGCCAGAGCATTGCTCAACGAGGCACAAACATTTCAGGTGCCAATGTTTCAAGTCAGCAAGCTAGCTCCCTACAAAACACAACAAATGATAAGCCCAAAATAGACTTTTCTCAACCGGTTCCTTTTTCACAGGTTGAGGAGTATTTGAAAGCTGTATACAGCCTTCAAGAGTCTGACCAATTAACACTGATAAAGTCCAAAACCGATAAATTGGGCTTTACCCATTATAAGTATCAGCAAATGTATATGGGTTTATTAGTTGAGGGGCGTACCATTACACTTCATGTTAGGGAAAACCTGATTATGCATAATACTGGTAATTACGTAAAAGTGAGAGGGCTTGAAGCAACTCCCGGCATTTCGGCCACAACTGGCTTTAACATTGCCAGGGCTGATGTAAATGCAAATCTCTATGCCTGGGATGCTGATAAAACCATAACTAAGCCCAAAGGTGATTTGGTAGTGCTCCACCATCCCGTTACCAAAAAAAATCACTTGGTATATAAGTATGATATATTTGCCTACGAGCCAATAAGCCGGGCACATGTTTATGTGGATGCAAACGATGGAAAAATTGTGTTTAAGCACGATTTAATACACGAATCCAATGTTCCGGCATCAGGCGGAAGCCTATACAACGGGACAGTAAATTTTACTGCCGACCAAACCGCCCCAAACAGTTTTAGATTAAGAGAAGCTCCAACCGCCACCACTATCGCCATTGAGACCTACTCTCTTAATAATGGATATGATTACGGTGCAGCTACTGATATTACCAGTACAACAACAACAGGTTGGACCGATTCAGCTGCTGTTTCTGCCCATTGGGGAGCAGAGCAGACCTATGACTATTTCAAAACTGTTCATAATAGGAACTCCTTTGATGACGCAGGCTCCCCCATTTACTCATTTGTACATGGAGGTGTAGATTATGTAAATGCCTTTTGGAATGGGTTTGCTATGACCTATGGAGATGGTGACGGAGTAAATTATGGCCCATTGGTAGCTTTGGATATTTGCGGCCATGAAATAGCGCATGGAGTAACACAGTATTCTGCTAGTCTTTTTTATGAGCAGGAATCCGGTGCTTTAAATGAATCCTTCTCGGATATTTTTGGAGAGATGGTTGAAAATCATGCATCTGGAACCAATGATTGGTTTATTGGTACCGATATTGGCATTGGAGGAAGTGGTGCTATTCGTTCCATGAGCGACCCAAATCTTTTTGGGCAACCCGATACCTATCTAGGAACTTTATGGCAGTCTACTGTAGGATGTTATCCAACTCCTTATAACGATCAATGCTGGGTTCATTATAATTCGGGTGTGCAAAACAAATGGTTTTACATACTGGTAGAAGGTGAAAGTGGCACTAATGATTTGGGCTATTCCTATAACGTCCCATCTATAGGAAAGGGAGCGGCAGAAGCAATTGCCTATAGAAACCTTACTGTTTACCTTAACTCCACTTCAAATCACGAGGATGCCAGGATGGGGTCAATAATGGCGGCTGAAGACTTATATGGTATTGGTTCTACAGAGGCCAATGCTGTAGATTCTGCATGGAAAGCTGTTGGAGTTTATCTTGGTGTAACACCAGCTCCACTCCCTCCGGGTATTGCTCCAATAAACGATTCTATCGCCAATGCCATACCTTATGTGTGCGGTGTGCCAATGCTAGGGACAACGATAGACGCTACAGTTGATTCCGCAAACGTTGCCAGTTCATGCACCCCTATAACCTCACCAGGTGTATGGTATACATTTACCGCCAGCGAACTTAACACCCACGTTTCTTTATGCCTTTATGAAAACTTTGATTCCTACGATACGTATTTATCCGTGTTTAGTGGTGATCCTGATTCTCTGATTTGTATTGGTGATAATGATGACTGGTGTGGATTTTTCGGGGTACTTAGTGATGTTGTGGTTCCTACCACTCCTGGTGAAACGTACCACGTATTAGTACACGGCTTTGGTACCGGAGTTGGAGTGTTTGGATTGAGTATTGACTGCTCACCAATCCCCAATCTGTTAAGCATGGTATCTGACTCCAGTTGGTCGTTAAGCACTACCGTAACTACAGCTACGGCTAATAGTTATCCATGGCCGGGAGTTCCTTCAGTGCCAGCTGCGGCAACATTTACCCTACCCGCTGTAGTTGGGCAACCCTACCCTTGGACACACCTTTGGAGCGTTCCGGGATCTGAAGTGATAAAAGCAGGGAGCGGAGTAACTTATTACCGCAATACATTTATTCTGGCAGACAGTGCTGGACTAAATGCGCGTTTCAGAATGTTTGTTGATGACAACATGCAAATTTTCATCAACGGACATGCGATAGCACTTGAAGAAGGAATGGGAAAGGTAAACTGGAGAA
>CAXBJE010000328.1:0-4354 GCA_963975525.1 uncultured Owenweeksia sp.
TTCTAAAGTAAACACCATGGCTGAAGCCTGATAGTATTCTTGTGTAGATGTAGGGATGCCAGCCAGTATTGATACGGTGGACTCCCCGGTACAGTCAATAACCTTTTTAGGAGTAATAGTGGTTTCCTCTCTGTAATTTAAAAATGTTACGCTACTGATTATGCCGTTTTCTGTGGCTACTTCGGTGATCACCGCATGATGAAAGATGCGAATATTGGATTCAGCTTTCAATAATTCATCCGCAACCAATGCAAAGGGAAATGGTTTATAGGGCAAAAAATGAAGGTTACCCTGATAATGATGAATTGCAGTTGTTTTTCCTTTCCTGGAAACCGCTTCACAGAACTCACGGGCAAAACCATTGGTTACGTATTTCGATTCCGGATTGCTACTTCTGTAGTGCGCTCCGCAAATAGTGCCTACCACAGCCGAAGTGGCCTTACCGCCAAATTGCGCATTTTTTTCAATGAGGATAACACTGCTTCCATTTCGCGCAGCTGCAACCGCAGCAGCTATTCCAGCAGCGCCACCCCCAACAACCAATACATCCGCTTTAAGCTGTGTGTTATGCATTTGCCCCTATCAATTCTTTGTCAATGGCTTTTAGTAAATCAATAATTTCCTTTTCGGAAAAATAGCTTTCGCTATACTGCACTATTAATTTCAGTCTTTTATCAAATGTCGTTATTTGAAAAGATATGCCCGGAGGAGATGTATTTGGAGGCAAGGGAGTGGTATCCAAAACCTGACAACCTAAAAAACTACTCAGGCCCTCGTGTGATGGAGATTGGCTGTAGAGCATGCCAGTAAGGCTTTCGCCATTTGGCCTTTTTACCAGTTTATAGTAAAAAGGAATTGGCAGGTGGCGCAAAAGCCTCAACATGTTTGCATACTTTTGGGGAATCCCCAATTTTACTTGATTAAAAAGTTGGCTGCTCAAATCCTTAACCATTGCCGTTTTATCATCCATTAAGTTAGCCTTAATCCTGAAAAATAGCAGGCTGTGCCAATTGCCAATAATCGGTCCGGTAGCCCCACTTTTTCTTTGCTCCATGGGTATGGGCACCCAAATATCTTTTCTTGTTTCGCCTCTTTGGCTAAGCAACTGTTGATAAGCCATTACAATGTTGGCGAGTAGGTAAGGAGTTTCTACACCCCCTCGGCTGGTTGCGTTTATTTGCTTGCGAATATTGGCTGTTTCTTCTACGCTAAACCGCTTTTCTTTATAGGCCACCCTGGCGTTTTTATGGCGGGGCTCAATTTTTAACAGAGGATCTTTTGTGGTAGCCCGGAGATAATTCTTAGCAGTCATTAAATCTGACCATTGTTTGCGTTTGCTTTCTCTTTTCTCGTTACCAAAGTAAGTGGGAATATGAGTAATTTGAGGGTCGTTAATTGAGGCAAGTGCGTGGCTGGCCCCAAAGGCATCTAAAAGAATGTGATGCCAGGAGAAAATTACCGTGCTATATGTAGGGTGCTGCACCAGATCAAACCTGAACAAATTGCCCCCGCTAATTGGGATGTGCCGCTCAAGTACCTCATCTGGAATTTCATCAGAATCCGAGTTATGGGAAACTACAAAACTGGGCTCACTTTCCGATTGCAGTATCCACTTTGGAATACCTGTTTTTTGGAATTTTATTCGGGTACGCTCCAGTAGTTGAAAATAGGAAGAATCTGAAATTGCCTTTTCCAGCTTGTTCTGTGGGAGTGTGGCATCCAGCTTCATCAGGTACCTGCAGTCCAAACTCGTAATTCCCTGTTTTTTTAAATGGTGGGCAATTACCAGGAAGAAATAATCAGCGCCACTGAGTTTTGTGGGGCTCACGTATTAAAAGTGTTTTACAACGGCTTCCGCCAGAATTTCAACAGAATGAAATATTTCGGGATTTAACTCTTCATCAGAAAAGGTAACATCAAACTTGCGTTCAATAAAAAGAATGATTTCCACCATGGCCATGGAGTCTATTCCGGCTTCATTCTGAAGTTGGGTTTTAGGAGTTATAACCATGCTTTCGTCTACCAAATTATTTTGGATAAACTTCAAAAGTTCATGGCTTACTTCCACTGTGGTCATGGGTAGAATTTTTGGCAAAAATAAAAGGAAAATTTAGATGGGATACCCCCATTGGGTAAAGCAAAATTCCCAATGTTCACGCACTTTTTGTTTTATTTCTGATGGGATGTCGCCATACTTGTTTTGCTGGTAGGCGGAGTGGTTGGCAGCCACCGTTTTAAAGGCTTCCAAGGCTTCATCACTTAAACTCATGTTTAGTGATTTATAGGCTTCAATTAAATGGTAAATAGACTCTTTGGTAAACTCCTCAAAAGAAAACTCAACCAAGCGACCCTCAGGAATCAAATCCTTTTCGTCAAACCACTTTTGGTGAAAGTCGCGGTAGCTGTCAATAATATATTGCTCAATAAATGTATTGGATACCTTATGAAATCCAAACAGTGGAAGTATTTTTTCATAGAGCCTTTCGGTGCTACGGTAGGTTTCGTAAGGGTTTCGGTAGATGTGCATAAAGCGGGCATCCGGAAATATTTCCAACAGTTCCTTAATTCTTGAAGAGGTAGCCGCACTTTTTATAATAAGCCGTTTACCGGGATTTAGGAGCTGCATTTTTTTGGCAAACCACAAATGAGATTTTTTATATCTGTCTCTTTCCGTTTTTTTTGAACCTTTAAAAATTACATACCTGTTAAAGTATTTACCAATGTTTTTTGGAAAGTAAAAACCATTGCACCAACTGGCATCGCTCAGGTTAGCCAGGGCAAATTCATCCATTGTAGGCTTAAAAGCGCCCATGCTAAGGTTGTCCATTGCACGCTTTTTTGGCATCATGGGATCCATCATCTTCCCAATATACTTTCCGAAATAGAAGAAAATACGAGGCATAAAAACCTGATAGGTATTGCTGAATGCTAAATTGGGATCGGCTGCCAATAGGTAATGTACATAAGTGGTTCCGCTTCGGGGGTGACCCAATATAATGATGGGTGCTTCTACCGCGGTTCTTTTAATCTTCCTGTACAGCAAGGCACTTTCTATAAGCCGAAGTGGTGTCCAGAAGAGAACTGTGGCAAAAGAGAAAAGTAACTTTAATGAAAAACGTGGGTCAATGCGAAAGCGATTAGCAAAAAGCAGCCGGATGTAATTCCGCAACCCCGAACCCAATAAGGGATGACTTAAAGTAAAGTAGTGCGCAGTTTTATAACGGATGTTCATTACGTTCTTCTAAAACGTATAACGGCTATTGTAGCCAAGATGCTAATGGCGAAGAAGGCCAGTAAACTCATCACATAAGGCCATATTTCAGGAAAACCCTGATCGCGCAAAAACATGAGGTAAAAGGCTTCAATGCCCCAGTTAAGCGGAGACACCTTACTTACCACCTGCATATATTCGGGCATTATGTGAAGAGGTACCCAAATCCCGCCAAGGGCTGCCAGTATTAGGATAGTGAGCGAACCACCGATGGCACTTTGCTGGTAAGTGGTACAAATGGTTCCGGTAAACATTCCAAAGCCTGTAGAGGCTAGTGCCAGACAAATGGCTACTATAAAAATGTTCAATAGCTGATTGCCAAATTGTAAATTGGGTAAACCAATTAGTGGGAGTAGCAATTTGGCCAAAAACATCATCAGTGTAAACTGTATGAGGGCCACAAGAAAATACACAAACAGCTTGGCCAAATGGTTGTAAACGTATGGGCCAGGCAATGTTTTTAAGCGGATGCTGCTGCCTTCCTGCTTTTCTTTAATAATACTTCCAGCCAGTGGCACCACAATAAAAAACATCCCAAAAATGGTCCAGGCAGGTACATTGTGCTGCACGGAGTTCGGAATTATTTCAGAATCCTTACCAGCGGCAAAGGCCTCGCTAAAGTGAATAACATCAGTGGTTTCAAAACCGAGTGGGGCATTATCCGTAGGTAAAAACTGCTTTACCTCATTGGCAAAGGTTTCAAAAATAATGCGCGACTTTAGGTTAGATATAAACTCGTGTAGCGTGCTGGAAATAGTGGTAACAAAGGATTTTTTGGTGGTGGGATCGTAAATAATCTTAATATCCACATCCATTTTTTTGAAGTCTTCAGCTTTGAGGGTATCGCTAAGCGTGCTGGTAATAAGTGCTTCCACACTATTGCGAATGGATTTTGTGGCGTTTGCCGGAATCATTATTCCAAACATAAAATCGCCATTGGCTACAGCAGCATAAGCTTCTTCCTCAGTAGGAACCTTTCCGTCAATGGTTTTGTGGAGCTTGCAAAACTCCGTTTGCTCCAATCCCTGTTCTACATAATAGCCTAAACTATCATTATCGTTGTTTACAATTACTACCGGAATA
>CAXBJE010000329.1:0-4341 GCA_963975525.1 uncultured Owenweeksia sp.
ATTCTATTATTAATTCTTTTGTTTTCAAACTTTACCGGTTTTGCAAGATGCGGGGCTTATGGATTGACAGCATCTCCTACTTTGGATAATATCTCATTAAATTCAAACTTCATTCTTCAAGGTTATGCACAAAGCCAAGGAATTATTGATTCCTTAAAATTTAAATACCCAGTGTATCTAATATCTGGAAATCAGAAAATAGAACTTAGCGTAATTGAAATAAATGTTGGAATGTATTCCTTAAAACAAGCAATTTTAAGGCCTTCTTCGTCCCTACAACCCAATACTACCTATGAACTTCGAATAGATAACCTTCCTGATTTTTATCAAAGTTCCGTGTCTAAATATGATGAAGTTGAATTTAAAAGAAAAGACGCTAAATGGACGACCAATAGTACTTTTGATAACACTGCTCCTCAATTTTCAGGACTCCCTAAGTTCAAAGAAAACGTTTATTAGAGAGCTAGGCTGTGGACCTGACATGTATTCCATCTTCAAATTGAAATCTGACGATATTGAAAGTTCTCTTGTCAAAGTAGAATTGAGAGAAATTATTAGACGAGATACAATTACCCACACCTATTTTTTGAGACCAAAAGAAAATGGAGAGTTAAGAGTTGGTAGAAGTATGTGTTCAGGTGAATTTATATATGAAAGGAAATATAAATATCAAATACGATTTAGTTTATTTGATTATTCAGGTAACACAGATGGACAATGGACTGAGTGGGTAAAACACGAGCCTTATGAATAACAAAAAAACAATGGCTAACACTAAATAAAGCCAATGCTAGAATTGTAAAAACATTTGACAGTCAACATTTCCTATGATAGCCTAGTGCTCCTGAGAATTCGGTCTGCGAAAACTTATTTAAACCGTTTTTCTATAATCTTTTGATTTGGATCAAATGGCTTTATTTCATCTAAGCCAAAACCATTTATAGCTGCCTTAATGGGGTCCGATGAATTTGGCTCGAAGTACGCAGCGGCTTTTTCAAACTCAGAGATAGGAGCAAGACCAATCAACTCACTTCCGGTTACGGTTACCCCCATTTTTTCGGCTTCCTCCTTTACCGCTAAAAATACATCCAGCATACTGGAGAGACTTAAATCTGTAAGGTTGCAGCTTACTTGTACCCGGTCAAAATCTTTAATATACCAACCAATAGCGCGTACACCAGCCAATTTACCAGGGGTGCCCAGCCTCTCACCAGTAGAGGAGAGCCTGATAGTACCAGATTGCCTTACGATACCCGCAATTTTTTTGGCTATCTCAACATCTTTGGTGGCGAGGTTGATATTGTAAGCCACTAATAGGTTTCGGGCTCCAATTACGGTTGCTCCACTTTTTTCCCAGTTTTCCCAATCTCCGAAGTCAAGTGGTATTTCCCCCATTTTGCCCGGCAGAGCTTCGTATTCTCCTTTTCTCAAATAAGATAAATTCACATGGTCTGGCCATGAAGCATTAAATGCGTAGAAATATCCCGGAATATTAAATTCAGATTCCAGCATAAATGCCAGACGAGAAGCAATATCTATTGCTTCTAGCATGGGTGTGCCTTGTAAAGGAACAAATGGACAAACATCTACAGCCCCTTGCCGCGGATGGGTACCGGTATGCTTGCGCATATCAATTAATTCAACAGCCTTTTTGTAAAGCTCAAAGGCAGCTTTTAGCACAGCCTCGGGTTCGCCCACAAAGGTGAATACCGTACGGTTGGCCGCATAGCCGGTATCGGTATGTAGAAGTTTAACTCCCTCTACAGACTGAATGGCCTGGGCAACAGCGTTTATAATGGTCTCATCACGACCCTCACTAATATTTGGAATACATTCCAGTAGTTTCATGTAGCAGCTTTTGACTTGGTGGTGGTAGAGTGGAGCGCTAAAATAGAAAAGACTAAAGAGGATGCAATTAACAGAAGGTTGGATTTGGGTTATTTTTGATCAGGATTTATATAAAACTATTAAATAGCGCTGGAACTGTGACCCAACTTCAAATTAATACAAAAAGACAGGTTCAAGATACATTGGAAACGCTGTCCTCGGAGAAATTGCAATTATCGTATAAGAAAGCAGTACCATTTGTGCATATTCCTAATGAATTAGCAGCTCAATGGGATAATTATAAAAGTTTGAGAGGCCGCAGTTGGTACCGTGAGATATGGACGGACATAGAGCTTATTGCTTTGAAAGAGTTTGAGAATGATTTCAACCAATGGAGTAAAAACCTTGGTAAGAAATGGGCCGATGTTCCCTCGATTTTTGATAACAAATCTTGGCAAGAACTAATGAAGTCCTCTCAAAAGTGCCTCAATAGTATATCGGGTTAACCTTATGGTAAATGGATTAAAACTTAAGCATAAACTGCTCTTAGTCATTTGGATTGGAGTTATGACTTTACAAAGTTGCACTACCAAACCACACTGCAGCAACAGTATCGACTTCATCTCTTCTCAGGATTCGATTCCAGTATTGGAGTTTGACATTACCTCCAATCCAATGGAAGTTCGAAGGCAGATGTGTGAATTATACAGTTTTGACCTTTGCACCAAATGTTCTTTGGTGGAGTTTAAAGTGCCTTTTGAAATTGAAGGCAAAGAAGGCTTTTTGAAAGTAACGGTTGATTTTGATTCACCCATTTGCGAAAACTGCCCTGTGCCAATGAGGTCGAGGCACTACTGCTCAATACTGATTAATTCAAAAAATCAAATCCTATTTGAAGGTCAGCATGTTGATATAGATTCTTTGCAGTCTGAGATTATTGGTTATCTCTCCAAAGTTGGAAGTGCTCCGATCGGGCCAAGGGCTATTGATAAAGTTAACTTTAGAATAGGCTGGGCTGAAGGTGTAAATAAGGAAGTGGTATATCTGATGCTGAAAAGAATTTATCAAGCACATTTGCATTTTGTGGAAGGTGAAATTGAGAAAACAGGAAGTAATTTCTGTTCGCTTTCAAAAATGGAACTTTCTGCTTTAAAGGAAAAATATCCTCTTAAAATTGAATTCGATCTTGGAAAACAGGAATTCATGATTCCTAAGAATCCAGAGGGGCATTTGATGACAGAGGAGATTGAAGATTTTTTGGAAGAGGGAGGGTCGGAGTAGTTAAATCTTAGCCTAAAAGCCTTGCATTCCCTTCACAAAATCCGTAACCAAATACGCCACACTCTTTCCCAGCATTTCCCTTTCCATGTCATTGGCGGCCCTTCCGGGCGAACCTTCACAAATGTGGAAATAGCGAACGTCTTTTAATCCGGCTGTAGCTCGTATCATGCTGCGTACTTCATTCAGGCTAAAGCCGGAAGGGTTTAATGCACTTACCGGAAAGCGGGTAATGGAGTCTAAGTCCAGCTCTAAGCCCGTAAGAGAGGTTTCCAGCCAATTCAGGATATTCATAAAGTGCTGATACTTCTCATCCTCCATAAGGTTAAGTAGGCCTTCAAAGGTTTGAAAAGTGAGGTTGGTATCCTTTTGAAAGGTTTCAATAATGGACTTACCGTTATATCCTTCATGGAGGCCATACACGGCATATTTATTAAGAGAGCCACCTTTGTGTGCATAACTAAAGCCATTACCGCTGTGGCGGCCTTCCAGAGACCTGTAATCAGTATGTGGGTCTATATTCAGTACGTTCAGTTTTTCGCCCAAGGCCTGTGCGGTTCCCGTTATGTTGCCATAAGAGTTGTTGTGCCCACCACCAATAATAATAGGCACCTTGCCCGCGGCTACTATAGTTTGAATAGTCTCAACCACATGCTGGTCCACAGCAGCGGTAAGTTCCCTTAGTTTGGCTAGATCTTCAGGTTTGGAAGAATCCAGGTCTTCGGCTTGATTCAATAAGTCATCAAACTCCAATGCACCAAGAACCAATATTTCACCGCCATCCAAAAATGGGTTGCTCTGCACATTCACAATGGCTTTAATGGCCCAGTCCCAGCAAGTAGTAGCACCACCTTTACCAAGGTTGGCCCGTATGCCAATGTCTTCTTTTATACCCAGCAATACAAATCGAGCGGGTAAAGTCTTTAGATCATCCAAACTGGAAATCACCTGAACCCTTTCTCCTAGCTTGGTTTCACCCTTTCGGGTGCCAGTGATGGCGGCTAATTGTTCTGTTGTCATCAGCCTCAAGCCATCATTACTCATACTTTTTTCCATTTATCAGCACATGCTTTATGTGGTTGTGTGCAAAATTGTAGGGCAAAAAGGAAGGGGAGGAGAGAGGCTTGGTGATGATAAGGTTGGCCCGTTTTCCCTTTTCAATACTTCCTAATTCTGTGCTTAATTCAATAGCGGCTGCACCATTTAATGTGGCCGCAGAAATAGCCTCTTCAGGTG
>CAXBJE010000330.1:0-4336 GCA_963975525.1 uncultured Owenweeksia sp.
TGGATGACGGATTTTATCCAATAGATTACTTAGGGTTTCAGCTTCTTCTGGGGTGATGTGTTTCATGAAATCATACATTTGATGCTCCCTTTCATCAATGGAGGCCAATACCGCCAGGCCCGCTTCAGAGATGCAAACATCAACCAGTCTTTTGTCTTCTTTGCAGGTACCTTTTCCTACCAGACCTTTTTTTACCAACCTG
Organism: uncultured Owenweeksia sp.; assembly: GCA_963975525.1. Taxonomy (GTDB): domain Bacteria; phylum Bacteroidota; class Bacteroidia; order Flavobacteriales; family Schleiferiaceae; genus Owenweeksia. The sequence continues at coordinate 203 of CAXBJE010000330.1, forward strand.
TCAACAATACGCGAGGTGTCACTCATCTTATCGAGCATCCGTTCTCGGATTTGTAGGGTACTTAAAGGATCAGGCAGGCTGCCACGAAGAATGCGTAGTACATTAAACTGCTGTGGAGTAAGATCTTCATTAGAAAGGAATTGCCTTATCTGTTCAGAAAACCAGCCACTGGTATATATCAGGTTTATACCAGCTTTTTGATAGTTGCTCTTAAATGTAGATTGTTTAATTTCTTCTGATAATCCCATAATAAAAATCAGTCTCGGACTAGCCGAGACTGCAAAAGTAAGATTTGTAAGGTATTATTTTTTGGCGAATTGAAGATTGGCGTTTACCTCTACCTCCTTGCCAACGGTCATTCCTCCAACTTCTGTAAGTTGATTCCATTTCAGGCCATAGTCAAAACGGTTTATTGTGGTGGTTACCTTCATGCCTAGCTTGGTATTTCCGTAGCCATCAATGGCTACACCGCCAATTTTACCTTTAAAAGTGGCAGGCCTTGTAATGTCCCTTACAGTCATTTCACCATTAATATCATATGCGTTCTCTCCGGTTTTTACTATTTCAGCAGATTTGAACTTGATTTGAGGAAAGGCCTCAGCATTAAAAAAGTCATCGGACTTTAGGTGATTGTCGCGCATTTCCATTCCTGTGTTTATGCTAGCTGCATCTATGGAAAAGTTGATTTTGGCGGAAGTCAAATCTTCACCACTATTCTCAATGGAACCATCATAACTATCAAAGTGCCCATTTACATGAGATATAACCAAGTGGCTTACTGTAAATTGAAGATTGGAATGGCTGTTGTCAATGGTCCATTCTCCTTTTAGGTCGATTGCTGGTGCTACTGTAGTATTCATATTTAAAAGTGTTTTAAAATTATTTGGCTAAATTAATGTTTAAACATTGAAGTTGCAACATTGAAATGAAAATTTCATTCTGCGGATTGAAATGCCATTTCAACGGCCTTTAAAATATTGCTTCCTTTGTGCCGTAAATTCTTACCATACCCAAGTTATGACTGATGTAAGCTGGATGCACCAAAACACCCGCACCATTGTTGAGATTATCACAATAATAATTGCTACCATAATACTGGCAATTGTAATCAGGCAAATAGGAGACAAGTTGGTGAAGCGTTTATCCCGTCACGAAAATTTTGACCCTACAAACTTTCGCTTCCTTCAGCACATTATTACGGCCATAATAATTACGGTGGGGTTTTCCCTTGTAATATTTATGATTCCAGGGCTAAGGCATGTAGCTAAAACGTTAATCACTGGTGCCGGTATCCTCGCGGTTATAGTGGGTTTTGCATCTCAGGCGGCACTTTCCAACGTGGTCAGTGGCATATTCATAGTAATATTTAAACCCTATCGTATTAATGACATTGTTACCGTAAGGGATACGTTGCAGGGAGTAATTGAGGATATTAGCTTGCGCCATACCGTTATCCGGAATTTTGAGAACAAGCGTATTGTTATACCCAATGCGGTGATCAGCAATGAAATTATTGTAAACTCAAACTATACGGATGATATGGTTTGCCGGTGGATTGAATTTGGCATTAGTTATAATGCCGACATTGACCTGGCCCGGAAGGTGGTGCAGGAAATAGTGGAATCTCATCCCAATTTTTTGGATCGTAGGAGCGAGGAGGATATTGCCAACGGAGATCCTAAAGTTCGTGTTCGTGTTTTAAAGCTTAATGAGTACTCTGTTGATATGCGCGCCTGGGCCTGGGCCGAAAATCAGGGAAAAGCTTTTGAAATGGGAGCTGATTGCCTTGAGGCCATTAAAAAACGCTTTGATAAAGAAGGTATTGAGATTCCATTCCCTTACCGGAATTTGATAGTAAAGGAAATGCCCAAGGAACAATAGCATGCACATGTCACGGATTTTAATTTGTCCGTTGTAACAATGTGGTGCGAGCGATTTCTTTAATGCCTAATTTGGAGGTTTCTAAATCAATTGAGTAAAATGAGAAATATTTTCCTCCTTCTTTTCAGTCTTTCCGTTTTGCTTTTACCGGCACAACAATACACCATTGTTTTACATGGTGGGGCAGGTAATGGGCTTACCCGAGAAAACTTTAATGATGAAAAAGTGGCCAAGTATGAGCGGAAAATGGCGGAGGCTCTAAAAGCTGGTCAGGCAATACTGGATACAGGCGGGGAGGCAACCGCTGCGGTGATTGCCGTTATTAAAGTGTTAGAAGATTCTCCGCTCTTTAATGCGGGTAAAGGAGCCGTTTTTACTTATGAAGGTACCAACGAAATGGATGCTTCTATTATGAATGGTAAAGATTTGAATGCCGGAGCTGTAGCAGGAGTCACAACCGTTAAAAATCCAATAACGGCCGCCAATGCCGTAATGAATAATTCTCCACATGTTATGCTTAGTGGTAAAGGAGCGGAACAGTTTTCAGCCGATCAAAAATTAAGGTTGGAAAAACCGGAGTATTTCCAAACGGAAGAAAAGAAAAAGAGTTTGGAGCGCTCAAAGAAAAGCCAAGGGGCCCTAAGTGATAGCCTTTGGGAAGACACTAAAATGGGGACCGTAGGCTGTGTGGTTTTGGATAAACAGGGGAACCTGGCGGCTGGTACTTCAACGGGTGGAATGACGGGCAAACGATATGGGCGCATAGGCGATTCTCCTATAATTGGAGCAGGCACCTATGCTAACAATGCAACCTGCGCTATAAGCTGCACCGGCCATGGCGAGTACTTTATTAGGTATAATGTTGCCGCAGATGTTAGTGCTCGTATGGCTTATTCTGGCGTAAGCCTGCAAGAGGCTGCACAAACGGTAATACAGCAAGTTTTGCGCGAAGCCAAAGGCGATGGCGGCCTAATTGGTGTAGATAAGGACGGCAACATAACAATGGAATTCAACACCAAAGGAATGTTTAGAGCCCATGTAAAGGAAGGCGAGGAAGCAGTTGTGGAAATGTTTGGAGAGTGAAAAACATTATTATTTCTAAATTAGGGCATAAGTAATGAGCACATTCCAAAATTGGCGTGTTGAATGAGCTGTTAAGGAAGGAATAAAATTTAACCAACCCATGCCTGAGATTAGTAGATTTTTTGGAATCATTATACAGATGTTCGGAAATGATCATGTCCCACCTCATTTTCATGCGATATATGGTGAGTACCGAGCTGCTATAGAAATTGAAACCGGTGAAATACTACAGGGTGGTTTACCAGGAAAACAGTTGAAGTTTGTGCAGGTATGGGCAGAGATTCACAAAAAAGAACTTTTGGAAAATTTTGAATCATTAAGGGCTGAAAAGCAAACGTTTAAAAAAATTAAACCCCTTTCATAATGAAGTGGATTATAGCGATAAAGGAAGTTGAAAACTATAAGGTTACGTGCCAATGGAATGATGGTAAGCTCAGATCTGTAGATTTGAAGGAGTTTATTGAAATCAAGGCTAAGAATCCTGAAAACTCTTATGCTCAATTGATGGAAAAAAGCCGTTTTAAAGAAGTTCAGTGTGATGGAAGCACTCTTTATTGGCAAGACGGTCTGGAATATGAGGATTATGACGGTACGATAAAGAAAGGACCGTTGGATATTTCTCCTGATTTTCTTTTTGGGCTGACTGAGGACGGTCAGAAGCTAAGACAAGTATATGAAGAAAGTTAGATGCAGGCTGAATCTTTATTTTGCAATAAAGACAAATAGTAGAATCTAAAATATTGAGTCTGGCCCTATGCCATTTAAAACCTTACCACCAAAAACATGTCCGAAGAATTCCTCCATTACCTCTGGAAATTTCAAAACTTTAATAAAGTTGGTTTAGCGACTACAGAAGGGGAGGTGGTAACCATACTTCATCCCGGAATTCACAACCATGATGCAGGCCCTGATTTTGGTGATGCCCGCATACAGATAGGGCAGCAGCTATGGGCAGGGAATGTGGAAATGCACATCAATTCATCTGATTGGGCCAAACATGGCCATCAAAATGATGAGGCGTATGGTAATGTGATTTTACATGTGGTGTATGAGGATGATAAAGAAGTGCTGGATCAAAACGATAAACCTATCCCAACTGTAATTTTAAAGGGACTTTTTGATGAATACCTGTACTGGCGGTATGAGCAATTGGTTGGTGCCAGAGATGTA
>CAXBJE010000331.1:0-4331 GCA_963975525.1 uncultured Owenweeksia sp.
CCATACTGCAAAACTTGAATTTTTTGGACAGCTGGCAGCACGCCAGGCAAAGGTGCCTATTGTACTGTATACCAATCACGGGTTTATTTTTCGCTCGGATATGGGCTTGTTGAAGAAAAAGCTCATTATGGGATTGGCCCGATATTCCGGAAAAATATCTGACCGTGTGCTGTCTCAGGCCATGGAGGATGTAAAGGTGGGTGTTGAAATGGGGGTTTATAAAGAAGGTAAAATCCAATATTTGGGCAATGGCATAGACCTTACTCCATTTGATATTAAAAATTATTCGCAGAAAGACATTGATAGCATAAAACAAAAAACAGGGGTGCCTGCTGATAAAAAGATTGTTGGCATGGTGGGTCGTTTTGTTTGGGAAAAGGGCTTTCGTGAGCTTTTTGAGGCTGCTGAAATAATCCTTAAAAGTGAGCCCAATGCACACTTTGTATTAATTGGGAATAAACTGGCAAGCGAGCGAGATCCTGTAGACTTTGAGCTGTTGGAAAAGATGGGAATTGCCGGCAGCTTTACAATCCTTACCGGGCGAAGTGATATGCCGGATATGTATGCCATGATGGATGTAGTTGTTCTACCTTCATATAGAGAGGGCTTTCCGCGGACTATGATGGAAGGAGCAGCGATGAGCAAGCCGCTGGTTGCCAGTGATATTTCGGGTTGCAGAGAAGCGGTGGAAAATGACTATAATGGATATTTGGTACCGGTAAAGTCGGTAGAGCCCCTTGCCAGTGCAATTAAAAAATTGTTGGAAGACGAATCCCTTAGAACCGATCTTGGTAAAAAGGGCAGACTAAAAGCTGAGGAGCAATTTGATAAGAATCGCGTTGTAGAGAGGCTTTTGGATACATATGATGAACTGTGCACAGCCAGGTTCGGTAAACCTTTTAGAATTTCAGCAAACAAGAATGTATCTTAAGTTAATAAAGCCATTTTGGGATAGAGTATCCTCTTTGATTGGGTTGGTAGTGCTGTCGCCCCTATTTATTGTAGTAGCTATAATTATTAAGATAGATAGCAGGGGGCCGGTCTTTTTCAGACAAATACGTAACGGCCAGTTCACACATCCTTTTAATATTTACAAGTTCCGTACTATGGTTGTAGGCAATACCATGAAGGTGCGCGATGATGGAACCGTAATTACTGAAAAGAATGATGCCCGCATTACTAAAGTGGGAAATTTTTTGAGGGGAGGTTTAGATGAATTGCCTCAGCTAATTAATATAGTAAAAGGCGAGATGAGTGTGGTGGGCCCAAGGCCAGACTTGCCAATGCACCTTGAAAGTATTAGCGAGGCACAAAAAGTTCGATACAACGCAAAGCCAGGTATCACAAATCTACCCGCCATTTGTGGGCGTAATGATCTCACCCTGGAAATCCGTAATAATCTGGATATATATTACGTAGAGCACCGCAGCTTTGCTTTTGATCTTAAGATTATTTGGTTTACTCTAATGCTTCCTTTTAAAGTTAAGGCCCCATTGAACGCTGAAATCCAAAAAATCATCCATGATTAAAACCATAGTTTTTGATCTGGATAATACCCTTTATGATTTTGACGAGTATTTGCGCAGTGCCTATCGCTTTTTAGCTCGTGAGTTTGCCTTAAAGAAGGGATTAGACCCACAACAAACGGAGAACAAACTTTTCGAGCAGGTACTGCAGAGAGGTCTCACCCATGATTTCCTTTTTAATGAGTGGTTGGCTACTCTTGATTTAAACGATAAGATAAATCTGAGGGAGGCGATTTCCATTTTTCACACTTTTAGGCCGCAAGTGCTAACTCCGTTTGAGGGTTTTGAAGAACTAATGAAATCACTTGATGGAGTACAAAAAATTGTACTGAGCGATGGACGGGCATCAACACAAAGAAAAAAATTAGAGGCGCTGGGTATTCAAAAACATTTTGAAGAAATTGTTTTATCGGATGAACACCAAACAGCAAAGCCAGATCAGGCATTGTTTAAACTGATAGAGCATGAGTTTGGTGCAGAATCGCATACAACCTTAATGGTGGGTGATCATCCTGATAAGGATATACTTGGGGCTAAAAAGGCGGGTTGGCAAACTGTTCGTATTTTACACGGAGCACATAAGAATTTTGACGATCATCCCGAGGCAAAACCCGATCATAGAGTAACTTCGCTAACCGAATTAATGAATTGGCTGATTGATGAAAAAAGTACTGGTAGTAGGGGCACATCCCGATGATGAAATTATTGGACTGGGAGGTACCCTTAGAAAACATGTTTTAAATGGCGATGAGGTGTATGCTCACATACTTACAGATGGCCACAGTTCACGTTCGGGTTATGAGTTGTCATCAGATGTGAAAAACACGATGGCCAGAAGAAACGAAGCAGCTGAGAAATCGGCAGAAATTATTGGGTTTAAAGATCTTTTTTTAGAGCCTCTACCAGATCAGGCATTAGATACCCTGCCAATGGTTGAATTAGTAAAAACTATTGAAAAAGTAGCCAATCACATAAAGCCAGACGTTGTGTTTATGCATCACCGAGGAGATGCCAACATGGATCACCAAATGATATATAAAGCGGGTATAACTGCTTTCAGAAGTGTTGGCAGCTCATTTGCTCCCGAGGTTTATTGCTACGAAACACTATCATCAACCGAGTGGGGGGCGCCATTTCCCGATTCCTATTTTATGCCAAATTACTTTGTAGACATTAGCGAAACCCTGGAGGCCAAGTTAAATGCCATGAGGTGTTATGCAGATGAGTTGCGCGACTATCCACACCCAAGGTCAATTAAAGGGATGGAGGAAGCCGCACTTAGATGGGGAAAGGTGGTAAATTGTAGAGCAGCTGAAGCTTTTGTAACCGTAAGAAAATTTTGGAAATGATGAAAATTCCCTTTTCACCTCCTTATGTGGACGAGGATGTTATTAAGGAGGTAATAGACACCCTCAATAGCGGATGGATCACCACAGGCCCTAGGGTAAAAGCACTTGAAGACTTAATTTGTGAATACACGGGTTGCAAAGCCGCTCTCGGTGTAAACTCCTGGACATCTGGTGCCATGCTATTTATGAAATGGATGGGTATAGGTCCTGGTGATGAGGTAATTGTTCCCGCCTACACGTATAGCGCCACAGCTCTGGCCGTATTAAACATTGGTGCAACACCTGTAATGGTGGATTGTGGTGATGGTTTCGGCATTTCGGTTGATGGAATCCGAAAAGCTATAACAGCTAAAACAAAAGCCATAATGCCAGTGGATATTGGAGGGTGGCCTTGCGATTATGACGCCATTAATGCATTAGTTGAAGAAAAGGAAATAAAAAGTCAATTTGTTCCTTCCTCATCTTTTCAAAAGCAGTTGGGCAGGATTACTGTAATTTCAGATGCTGCGCATTCGATTGGGGCCCTATACAAGGGGAAACGATCTGGCAGCTTATGCGATGTAACCATATTTTCTTTTCATGCGGTAAAAAATGTAACCACTGCTGAGGGTGGTGCAGTTTGCTTTAATCTCCCAAAGGGTTTTGATCATGAAGAGTGTTATCGCCTGTTAAGGAGATTTGCGCTAAATGGCCAAACAAAGGATGCCTTTACCAAAACCACCGGTGGTAGCTGGAGATATGATATTGTTGAGCAGGGAATGAAATGCAACTTGCCAGACCTGAATGCGGCAGTGGGATTGGTGCAGCTAAGAAAATACGATGACCTATTACGTCAGCGTAAAGAAATATTCGAGTTTTACGAACGTGCCTTTTCTAAAAGAGACTGGGCCATTTTGCCTTATGGAAAAACTGAAAACAGGGAAAGCTCATATCATTTATACGCACTGCGGTTTAAGGGCCTTACGGAGAGCCAGCGAGATGAGCTTATTGATTTGATAACCCCAACAGGTGTTAGTGTAAATGTTCACTTTGTACCTATGCCAATGTTGAGTTTCTTTAAAGAATCAGGGTATAAAATCGATCATTTCCCAAGGGCCTTTGATCAGTATCAAAATGTGATAACCCTACCAATTTATCCTGGTCTTACTAATGATCAGTTGAATTATATTGTAGAAAGCATTGAGGCAAGTTATTATAAGTTGACAGGGAAAACCAAAGCTGTTGGATTATAAGGTATTCAAAGCGTCCGTTGACAGGCTCATGGCATTTTTGCTGGTAGTAGCGGCCTCACCATTTATACTCATTATTTTGTTTTTGATACTGATTCGGGTAATCAAAAGAGAGAACGTATTTTTTGTACAAAAACGAATCGGACTCAAAAGCAGGGAGTTTCAACTATACAAGTTTAAAACCATGCTGAGCGATAGTAGTGTACCTGAAAATCTGCGATTGACTG
>CAXBJE010000332.1:0-4278 GCA_963975525.1 uncultured Owenweeksia sp.
AAAGAAAGGGGCTGGTAATCAGCCCCTTTCGACTTGTAGCGAGAGAGGGGCTCGAACCCTCGACCTCAGCATTATGAGTGCTGCGCTCTAACCAACTGAGCTACCTCGCCATTTTTTCGGGGTGCAAATATACTGTTTTATCCAATTTACAAAAGCTTCACAGGAATTTATTTAACCAAATTGACAGGTAAAATTTTATATATTGCGCATCTTGAATTTGACACCAAATCATATAATGACTGAAGAGAAAGTTAAGTACGAACTTGAGTTCGGAGTAAGGGCCTCCCCACATATGTTATTTCCATTTTTATCCACACCCAGTGGCCTTAGCGAGTGGTTTTGCGATGATGTAAACTCTCGTGGAGAGAAGTTTGTTTTTATATGGGATGGAGATGAGCGCACGGCCTACATGGTGGGTAAAAAAACGGACAAGTATATTCGATTCCGATGGGAGGAGGATTACGAGGAAGATTCTAAATATTACTTTGAGTTTAGAATTGTGGTTGATGAGCTTACTAATGATGCTGCCTTGATGGTAACCGACTTTAGCGATGAAGATGAACTAGAGGAGGATAAATTGCTATGGGAGAGTCAAATCAATGAGTTGCTTCACACTATAGGTGCGTGAGTCTATGAACTTCAAAAAGTTCTTTTTAAAAAATATTGCATTTTTTATCCCGGTCATACTTTTTTTGCTGACCGGGATTGTTTTTTTGTCACTATTCCCAAAGGATGTAATTCACATTACCCAAAACGGCTGGTACACTCCCTTTTTTGATTCGTTTTTTAAATATGCTACCCTTATGGGTGAGGGTATTATGTATGGAACAGTCGCCATAGTTCTCATTTTCATTAAGTGGAGGTATTTATTGGGCCTGGTTATTACAGGAATAATAACAGTACTGTTGGTGGGCTTGCTTAAGCAGGTTGTATATGCTGGTGAACCTCGCCCGGCAAAGTTTTTTAAGGATAAATATGAGTTAAGGCTGGTAGAAGGAGTGGAGATGAATATGATCAATAGTTTTCCATCCGGTCACACCACTTCGGCCTTTTCATGTTTTGCCTTTTTGGCCTTTATAGTATTGCGAAATTGGGCCAAAGTATTATGTTTTGCTGGTGCTGGAACTGCTGGTTATTCCCGAATTTATCTCTCACAACATTTTCTTGAAGACGTGGTGGCTGGTGCGGCTTTAGGCACGAGTATAGCCATTCTTAGCTATTTTATTATGATGCGGTTGAGAAGCGAAAGACTGGATTCTAAATTAATTTTGCGAAAACGATAATGTCTCTTGAGGTACTTTGACAGAAATACTTGGTTCTGGACAATTATGTCCGCCTTGTTTTTCATCCCATTTTTGGGAGGAGTACATCTTTTTGATTGGGACGAAATAAACTTTGCTGAACTCGCCCGTGAAATGGTTGTAACCGGAGATTTCCTCCGGATGCAAATCAACTACGAGATTTTTACCGAAAAGCCCCCTTTGTTCTTCTGGTTGCAAGCCTTATCCATGAAGATATTTGGAGTGGGGGAGTTTGCAGCACGCCTGCCAAATGCCTTACTAGGAGTAATTGTACTGCCCTTCATTTATACCTCCGGTAAATTTTTGATTGACAGAAGATTTGGGTTTTTGTGGGCTCTAAGCTGGTTTGGAAGCATTTTACCTTTTTTGTATTTCAAGTCGGGTATTATTGATCCCTATTTCAACTTCTTCATTTTTGCCGGGCTTTATTTTTTCATCAAATACATTTGGAAAAAGGATAAATACCGAGAGCTGTATTTTGGTAAATCCTTATCAACCTATTTTTGGCTGGCAGGCATTTGCATAGGGCTTGCCATTTTAACCAAGGGACCGGTAGCCTACCTGGTTGTATTTCTTACTATGGCGGTGTACTGGGTAGTTGGGAAGTTCAAAATGTACATCTCTCCCTGGGCATTCATTAAATTTTCACTCATAGCGCTTTGCGTATTTCTGTTGTGGTTTTCTGTTGATGCAGCCTTTCATGGCCCTGATTTCCTGATAGAATTTACAATAAGGCAATGGGAGCTCTTAACTTCCAATGATGCTGGTCATGGCGGTTTCCCCGGATATCACTTTGTGGTGCTGCTATTCGGCTGTTTCCCGGCAAGTATTTTTGCCATCAGAGGAATGTTTAGATTTAAGTCCTTGCCCTTTCATGCGAGAGATTTTCAGCGCTGGATGATCGTTCTTCTCTGGGTGGTACTGATCCTCTTCTCCTTGGTAGGAACCAAAATCATACATTATTCTTCACTCGCATATTATCCCATTACTTTCCTATCGGCTCTTACGTTGTGGCACATTGTTCAAAAGCGCACGGCCCATTGCAACTGGTATTATTTTGGGGTGTTAACCATAGGGTTACTGGTAGCCATAATTTCGTTAGCACTGCCATGGGCTGGAATGAATTTAGAAACGGTAAAGCCCCTTTTTGAAAAAGATGCTTTTGCCATGGCCAACCTTAGCGCAGAGGTGCCCTGGAGCAACTGGGATTATATACCTGGATTGTTGATGATAGCTGTGCTTATTGCTTACGTTGTGGTTGTGAACCGAAAAGCCTCTAGTGGCCTGAAAGTTCTTTTTATCGGAAGCGGTGTTTGGGTTTTTGTTACCCTCATATTCTTTATCGGTAAAGTGGAGCGAATCTCTCAAAGGGCTTCTATTGAGTTTTTTGAGGATAAGGTTGGTCAGGAGGTTTATGTAACCACATTTGGATATAAAAGCTATGTGCCTTGGTTTTACGCCAGTATTCAACCTCACGGCAATTCTAAAGCTACTGACAAGCAATGGCTATTGCACGGTAATACCGATAAACCAGTATTCATAAGTACTAAAATTACCTCTAAGGAAAAATTGGAGGCCGAAATTACGGATGCTGTTTTCCTTTATGAGAAAAATGGGTTTCTGTTTTATAGGAGGAATTAGCCCAGGTTGAATTTCTTTTGCAACCCTTGAACATTTTTACCCTTTGTGGAATTGTTAGAATAATATTCTAATCAGTTTATTATGGATATTCAGGGGCAATTGTTTGTTTTACTCGATGTGTTTATTGCAGCAATACTCGGTGGTATAGTTGGCTTTGAACGTGAGTGGCAAAAAAAGCCGGCAGGTTTGCGTACCAATATGATTATTGCTGCGGCTTCCGCCTTTTTTATTAACCTGGGCCGCTTTGTTGTCGTGGACTTTCAAGGCCTTATTCCTGTTGAGGACTTCTTTGGTGCAGACCCCATTCGTATTGTGTATGCTACAATTTTGGGGGTTAGTGTACTAGGTGCCGGTACTATTTTAAAAACGGCTGATGGAACAGATATAAAGTACCTCACTACCTCAGCCACCATACTTATGGCCTCCGCAATTGGCATGAGTGTGGCTTTAAAGCAATATGTGTTAGCCGCTGGTGCCACGTTACTTATTCTAGTAATCAACAGGCTGTTTAGTTACATTGGTAATGCCATTGCTAAAAAAAGGGAAGAGGCAGAATAGAGTAGTCAGAGTAATGGAGGTCCTTTACTCCCCAACAAATTCACGATTCAATTTACGGTAGGCTTCCTCCAATGCTTTTGCCCGGTCTTCGGCATTTAACTCTCGCACAATGCGGCTGTCGTCAAATAGAATTTTGTCATACATCCCGAAAGGAGAGAAGGTTTTAAAAGTTACAGGTAGTATATCTACCAAAATGAATAATAGCATCAAAAAGAACTGTGTAAGGCCTACAATAGAGTTGTTCTCCTTCAACTGTTCCAGTGCCATTTCTCTACGGAGGTAATCAAAGCTTACAGCAAACGCAGCTACCGCACTGTCTTGCTCCGTCTGTAATGCAGCTCGTTCCGCATTGAGCGTTACACGTTGTAAACTGTCCGTTTTTTGCATTTGTTGTAACTCCATTTCCAGTTTTTCAAGATGCCTGATTTTGTTTTCGGCCGAAGGGCCTTTTCCGTATAGTCCGGTGGTGATAATTTCACCTCTGGAGTTCTTCATTACTTCACCATCAATTTCTCGCGCCACCAAGGCGGCTTGCTCATCACGCTTCTGTAGCTTATCTAAATAAAGGCTATCCAAATTGGCCATTTTGGTTTCTGTGGCCATTATACGCTGGTCATAATCTGCTCGTATAAGCTCCTTTTCAGCTTTTACATTTTCATTGATTTGATCGGTAATACTACCATCAAAATATAATAGAACTATGGGGTGGGAGATTACAATGCCTAGTATAAAGGCAAAAACAAAACGAAGGTAGAAGGAGGGACTCTTTAGTTCATCG
>CAXBJE010000333.1:0-4269 GCA_963975525.1 uncultured Owenweeksia sp.
ACACCGATGTGGATGAACTTTACAAATACATCCAGATTGGTACCCCCATTGTTATTGAAAAATAAAAAAGGCCCCGAAGGGCCTGAAGGATTTAAGATGCGGGAGGGAAAGTTCTGTCCTTTCGCCCGATAAACCAGCAAAAACCGAGAGTTAAAGCCTTTGAGTCAAGAAAGAGGTCAAAATCGCTGTCCGTAACTCTATTGTTTGGGTTAGAGTCATCTTCGCGCACATTATGGCTCCAGCCTAGAAGTCCAAAACTCATTTCCAAAGCAACTGCAGGACTAAGGAAAAAGGCAAAGCCGGGGTTTAAACCAACCGCTACATTACTTAGGTTATCACGATTGGTCTGGTCACCAGTGGCCGGATCAAAGGTTCTTGAGTTTCCTCCGCTAAATGCTGCTGAAAGTTCACCATAAGTGTAAAAGCGTGGGGCAAAACATGGATGGTAGTAGCGTGCACCAACCATTCCACCACCTAAAAAGTTACTTTGGGTTTTTTCGCCCCCAACTTTAGTAGTGGAACTGTTCAAATTTACTCCCGCCATTAGAGAGATATTTTCTGTAACAAAGTAGCCTGCACCAAGATTAAGATTGGAGTTTGTGGTTTTTGTCTCCGTAATCAGGGTAGAGGTGCCTAAGTCTCTTTCCACAGTATTAGTACTGAAATTTAATCCTGCTCCCCCAAACAAAACAATTGCGCCTTTCTCAGGCTGAGCCATTGCTATTATGGATAACAGGCTCATTGCCACAGTGGTAATTAACTTTTTCATGGTTTAATTATTTATGTTAGTATCTTAAAATTAAACCTTTACAAACGCAATTGTGCAGAGGTGGTTCATTTCCATCAACAAATAGGTGTTTAAAAACCGGATTTAAAGCCGGATTATTACAGAATGAAGCCCCTTTTAAGAAGTAGTTTTCCTGCACACCATAAGTCCATCCCTTACAGGGAACAGCACATTATCTACACGGTTATCTTCATGTACTTTTTTATTGAAGTCTATCAGTGCCTGAGTTTCTAAATCCTTGGCACTTACTTTTTCCACCACCTTACCGCTCCACAATACATTGTCCGCAATTATGAAACCTCCCGGACGTATATGGTCTATCACCAAATCAAAGTAGTTGGAATAGTTTTCCTTGTCGGCATCAATAAAAATAAGGTCCCAGGTTTCGTTAAGAGATGGTATAATTTCCATGGCATTGCCAACATGCATCTGTATTTGGTTCTCCATGTTCGCTTTCGAGATATAGCTTTTTACCATTTCCTCCAGCTCCTCGTTTATATCGATGGTATGCAGTTTACCATCCGGTGCAAGGCCTTCCGCCAGGCAAATGGCCGAGTAGCCCGTGTAGGTGCCAATCTCTAAAATCCTCTTAGGCTTTAGCATGTGGCTGAAGGTGGATAATATCCGCCCCTGTACATGGCCACTGAGCATACGCGGTTGCAATACCTTGGCGTGGGTGTCACGGTTTAATTGCGCTAAAACCTCTGATTCAGCTGAAGTGTGATTAGCCGTATAGTCGTCAATTTTTTCAGGTAAAAATTCCATAAGGGGAGGATTATTTCAGATTAAAGTTCATGGTTTAAAGTTCAAGGTTCAAAGTTTACGTTGGGTGAAGAATAAAGTTTGGTATGAACCATTGTGATTTTTAGCTTTTCAACATTCAACATTCAACATTCAACATTCAACATTCAACATTCACACAGGCTGGTAAACCAAGGTGCTCAACATAGCCGGGTCCAGTATTTCGTTTGCTACGTTTTGGAGGTCCTGCGTTGTTATGCTTTCAATCTTTTCGTTAATCTGCTCAAAGGTGTCAATTTTATTGAACATCAAAAGCGATCGGCCAAGGGCCAGCATAAGCGAAGCATTGTTTTCCTGCCCCATGGCTATTTGCCCCAAAATCTGACGCTTGGCCTTGGTAAGCTGCATTGTGCCCAATGGTTTTTCACGCAGCTTTTTCAGCTCCTTTTCAATAAGCTTTAGGGTTTTGCCAATGGTCTCAGGGTCAGTGCCGGCATAAACGCCAAACACACCGGTATCAGAGTAGGGATTGTAAAACGATTCAATGTTATAGGTAAAGCCGTACTTCTCTCTAATGTTGAGGTTGAGGCGCGAATTCATTCCGGGGCCACCCAAAATATTGTTTCGCAAATGCAACGAACGGCTGTTTTTGCTGTTGGCCTTATAAGCGCGGGTGCCAATAATGGCGTGGGTTTGAAAATTGGATTTTTGAAACTCTTTATGCTCCACTACAAGTGGAAGAGGTTGCGTTCGGTTTACCGTGCTTTCACTTAGCTGAAGATGGGCGGTGTGCTTTTCCAGCATCGCCTTTAACCTTTTGGTAGAGATATTGCCAACGCTGCTCAGCACCATGCGGTTGCTGCCATACTCACGGCTAATAAAGTTCAAAACATCCTTACGGGTAAAGCTTTTCACCTTTGCGGGAGTGCCTAAAATATTCATCCCCAATGAATGGTAAGGAAACAGTAGGCTTTCAAAATCATCAAATATCAACTCAGAGGGAGAATCCTTATAGCTGTTTATTTCATCAATAATAACCTCCTTCTCCTTCTGTATTTCCTTTTCGGGGAATACGGAGTTGAAGCCAATATCAAAAATCAGGTCAATAGCGCGTCCATAATCAGGAGTTAAAAACGAACTGTAAATAACCGTGTTCTCCTTATCGGTATAAGCGTTCAGCTCGCCACCAGCATCTTCCATTCGGCTGAGGATGTGAAAGGCCTTACGCTTGGTGGTGCCTTTAAAAAGTACATGCTCAATAAAATGGGCCAAACCTTCCTCTTCAGGCTTCTCATCTCTTGAGCCCGCCATTACCATAAGTCCGCAATGGGCCACCGGGCGATCCACTTGTTTGTGTACCACACGGATACCATTGCTCAATTCAAAAATCTCAAACTCCATCCACCATTTTTAAGGGGTGCAAAGATAGGCTTTGAACCGCCCTGTGGCTACCCAACATTAACCCAATATTTACCACTCCGTGCAGCCATTCCCCTCTCCTTTGGGAGAGGGGTGTCCAGCGCTTTAGCGCTGGACGGGGTGTGGGCGTTTGCCCAATTATGGGAGAGGGGTGAATATCGTCTCGGCTAAGCCAAGACGGGAAAAAGCGGTGTGGGCGTTTCACCCTCTCGTTAGTGTAACAGGAATCAATTCAAACATAATTTCTTCACTTCCCACGTTTTACTATTTTCCCAACCCCAAACCCATTTATGAAGCACGCAGTTCTTCTCACCCTAATCTTCTTTGTTAAAACCATCTCCGCGCAAAGCGAAATAAAGGGAGTGGTGAAAGATGCCCAAACCGGAGAAGCTATACCCTATGCGAATGTGTACTTCAAAAACCAGCCGGTGGGTGTTACCGCTTTTCGCGATGGCAGTTTTGTCCTTCGACCAGATAAAGCGTACCGTGACAGCCTTATTGTTTCCTGCATTGGGTATGAACCGCAGGCCTATTTTCTGCCCAATCTGGCGAAAGCAAAATTTGTAACTGTAAAACTTATACCTGCTCAAGAACAGCTGGCCGAGGTACAGGTGCAACCACGAAAATTGAAAACCCTTGAAATTGGTCTGGTTAAGAGGAGATCACGCTTTTCTGGTGCTACTGCGAAAAAACCCCATGCTCGATACATAGAAAATGCATACCGCCTCAATGGCTTTATTAAGTCAGTTTCAGTTTATGTTGCTGATGAAGGGATTCCTACTGCTCCATTTCGGATTAATGTTTTGAATGTGGACGATGTTAGCGGAGCACCTTCTAATCCTTTGATAGTTAAAGATTTCATCATGCAAGCCGAAGAAGGAAACGAGTGGGTAACTATTGATATATCTAAAGAGTTGATTTCATTTCCACCCCTTGGTTTTTTTGTTTCGGTGCAAGCCTTACCAATTGATAGCAATCAATTAATGGTTTACCAAAAAGCTCTCCCTGATATTAAACCCTCACTTGTGGAGTGGTATGCACCTACTTTCGGTCATCATATGGAGCCTTATTGGGAGGCAGCAAAGTATAATTGGAGGTATGGTTGGATGAAAGATGGATGGGAACCCCTTTGGAGAACATACTATGAGATGGGGGATACAATTAAGGAATTCCTTGGACATACACGGGCAGCCAGCATAATGATAAAGGCGGAGATAAACTACTACTCGGATCAGGAAAAGAAGGTAAGGATTTGAAAAGCAAGCGGCAGGTAAAGAAGGTACTTGATTTGCCTAAAAAGAACGAACTGGAATATTCTCAAT
>CAXBJE010000334.1:0-4240 GCA_963975525.1 uncultured Owenweeksia sp.
TTTATCTCTGCCTTTCAGGTTTTAAATCCTGATTTGGTAATCTGTAACATGGACCCATCTGTAAAGCTTGAACTTGAAGTGGCTATTGAAAAAGGCCGTGGTTATGTTCCTGCTGAAGAGAACAAGAAGAGCAATGCTCCACTTGGAACCATAGCTATCGATTCTATCTACACTCCAATTAAGAATGTAAAGTATAGCATCGAAAACTACCGTGTTGAGCAAAAAACTGACTTTGAAAGGTTGATTTTAGAGATTACTACCGATGGTAGTATCCACCCTAAGAAAGCTTTAACTGAAGCTGCCAAGGTTTTGATCCACCACTTTATGTTGGTGAGTGATGAAAAGATCAGCATGGAAGACAGCAAAGCTGCTGACACTGACAACTACGATGAGGAAATTTTGCACATGCGCCAGCTTTTGAAAACAAAGCTTGTAGACATGGATCTTTCTGTGAGAGCGCTAAATTGCTTGAAAGCTGCTGAAGTAGAAACTCTTGGTGACTTGGTAACCTTTACTAAGAATGACCTTATGAAGTTTAGAAACTTCGGAAAAAAATCTCTTACCGAGCTTGATGAGCTGGTAGAGACCAAAGGTCTTCACTTTGGGATGGATATCGCTAAATATAAATTGGATAAGGAATAAGAGACGATGAGACACGGAAAGAAATTTAATCATCTTGGTCGTACGGCATCTCACCGTAAGGCAATGTTGGCCAACATGGCGGCATCGCTTATTGAGCACAAGCGCATTTCTACTACTGTAGCAAAAGCAAAAGCCCTTAAGCTATATGTGGAGCCTTTGATTACAAAATCAAAGAACGACACAACACACAGCCGCAGGATTGTATTTAGCTATCTTAAAAATAAATATGCAGTTAGTACTCTTTTTAGAGAAGTAGCTGATAAGATTGGTGATCGCCCAGGTGGTTACACCAGAATTATTAAGACTGGTAACCGTCTTGGTGATAATGCTGAAATGTGTATGATTGAGCTAGTGGATTTCAACGAAATCTACACTAATGGCAAAGAGGCATCTACAGGCAAGGCACGTAAGAGCAGAAGAGGTGGAAAGAAAGCAACAGCTGAAACTGCTGCACCAGCTCCTAAAGCAGAAGCAAAAGAGGCCAAGGCTGCAGAGCCTAAAGAAGAGCCAAAGGCAGAAGCTGATACCGCTAACGAAGAAGAAAAGAAAGATTGATAGTGTATAACCATCAGTTTTGATATTAAAAAGGGTAAGGATATTTAGTTCTTATCCTTTTTTTTTGGAATATACTTTAAAACCCTCAGATTCATAAAGATGAGTAACTACCAAATGAAAAAAGCAGTAATTCTGCTAGCAGATGGAACCTTATTTTGGGGAAAAGCAACAGGCCTTGATGGAGAAGCCACAGGTGAAGTTTGTTTTAACACCGGAATGACGGGCTACCAGGAAATATTTACCGACCCAAGTTATTTAGGTCAGATAATGGTTACCACAAATGCCCATATTGGTAATTATGGTGTAAAGGCCGGAGAAGTGGAATCTGATGGGATTAAGATTGCAGGACTGGTTTGCAAAAACTTCAGCACCTACCATAGTCGTGCGGGTAGTGATGGTAATCTCTACAATTACTTTAAAGATCAAAATAAGGTGATTATTTCTGATGTGGATACCAGAGCATTGGTGCGCCATATAAGAGATAAGGGGGCAATGAATGCCATTATCAGCACCGAAATTGATAATATCGAAGTACTGAAAACCAAACTTGCCGCAGTCCCATCAATGGAAGGCCTGGAGCTTTCCAGCCAGGTTTCAACCAAAGAACCAATGTTTTTTGGCAACCCTGAGGCCTCTTTTAAAATTGCCGTACTTGATCTGGGTATCAAAACCAATATTCTGCGCAATTTTGATCAAAGGGATGCCTACATGAAAGTATTCCCAATGACCAGCACTTTACAGGATATGTTGGATTGGAACCCGGACGGATTGTTTATTTCCAACGGACCTGGTGACCCGGCAGCGATGACTGACACCATTGAACTGGTAAAGCAAATTATTGACTCAGGACTACCTGTGTTTGGTATTTGTTTAGGTCATCAGCTAATTGCATTGGCAAAAGGATTGAGCACTTATAAAATGTTTAATGGCCACAGAGGTATAAACCATCCTGTAAAGAACATAGTAACAGGTAAGGGTGAAATCACCACACAGAACCATGGTTTTAGTGTGAAAATGGAAGATGTGCAGGAAAGTGAGGAGTTTGAACTTACCCATTATCACTTAAATGACAATACCCCAGCCGGAATGAAATTGAAAGGAAAACCAGTGTTTTCAGTTCAACACCACCCAGAGGCTTTCCCCGGACCGCACGATTCATCATATCTATTTGACGAGTTTATCGAATTAATCAAAACCCATAAAAAATAACCGAGATGGCAGTTATTACAGGCATCCACGCAAGACAAATATTAGACAGTAGAGGAAACCCAACGGTTGAAGCCGAAGTATATACCGACCGTGGTCACATGGGCAGGGCGGCAGTTCCATCAGGTGCTTCAACGGGAATTCATGAGGCCGTGGAGCTTCGTGATGGTGATGAGAAAACATACCTTGGAAAGGGTGTGCTAAGAGCTGTTCAAAATGTAAATGAAGCCATTGCCGAGAGTTTGGTGGGCATGCAGGTTACTGATCAGGTGGGTATTGACCATGCCATGATTGAACTTGACGGAACCGCCAATAAGGCCAATTTAGGAGCCAATGCAATGCTGGCTGTATCTCTGGCAGCAGCCAAGGCGGCTGCAGCTGTAAATGGGCAGTTACTATTTAATTATATAGGCGGGGTTAATGCCCGTACTCTACCTGTACCGATGATGAATATCCTCAATGGGGGTGCTCATGCAGATAACTCTATCGATTTTCAGGAATTTATGGTTATGCCTTTTGGGGCTTACTCCTTCGCGGAGGGGCTACAAATGGGAACTGAAATTTTTCATCACCTGAAAAGTGTGTTGAAATCTAAAGGATATAGCACAAACGTTGGTGATGAAGGTGGCTTTGCACCAAACATCAAATCTAATGAAGAGGCTATTGAAACGGTATTAACCGCCATAGAGAAGGCTGGATTTAAACCAGGCGAAGATGTTTACATTACTATGGATGCTGCTTCTACAGAGTTTTATGATGAAAAAACAGGTCTCTATACATTTAGCAAAAGCACTGGTAAACAACTCACTTCAGAAGAAATGGTAGCGTATTGGGCTAATTGGATTGAGAAGTATCCAATTATTTCCATCGAAGATGGTTTGGCGGAAGATGATTGGGCTGGCTGGAAGAAATTAACAGAAGCTATTGGTAATAAGGTTCAGCTAGTTGGCGATGATCTTTTTGTAACCAATGTTGACAGATTATCTCAGGGAATTGAACAAGGTATTGCCAACTCGGTTTTGGTTAAGGTGAATCAAATTGGTACATTGACAGAAACCATAAATACAGTGCAAAAAGCGCAGAATAATGGTTATACTTGCGTGATGAGTCACCGTTCCGGAGAAACAGAGGATAGCACCATTGCTGATCTTGCCGTAGCTTTGAACTGTGGTCAAATAAAAACGGGATCAGCCTCAAGAAGCGACCGGATTGCCAAATACAATCAGTTGCTTAGAATAGAAGAAATACTTGGAGATACAGGTATTTACCCAGGAAAGAATTTTAAGTACATAAAATAAACCGCCAATAATGTCAACGATGCAAAGACTTAAGGAACACTTCAAATCAAAAATAGAGCCCGCTCAGAAGGATGTAAAAGATTTTATTGCCGCACATGGTGATGAAGTAATTGGAGAAATTAAAGTATCTCAAATTTATGGCGGGATGCGCGGAATGTTGGCGTTAATTACCGAAACATCCAAGCTTGACCCTGCGGAGGGCATCCGCTTTAGAGGCTATAGCATTCCTGAACTACAGGAAAAGCTACCAAAATTTCCAGGTGGCGAGCAGCCTTTGCCAGAAGGTATTTTTTACCTCATGCTTTTTAATGAGCTTCCGGATGATGATATCGCCAGAAGGGTAAGTAATAACTGGGCCCGTAGGGCACAGATTCCACCACATGTGTTTAAAGTGATTGATGCTTTGCCAATGCACACCCACCCAATGACGCAGTTTGTGACGGGTATTATGGCATTGCGCACTGAATCTGAATTTAAAAAGGCATATCGCAACGGTATAAATAAGGCCGACTATTGGGACCCTACTTATGAAGATGCCA
>CAXBJE010000335.1:0-4212 GCA_963975525.1 uncultured Owenweeksia sp.
CACTATAGCCGATAGTATGGCTGTAACCAGCCCCGCAGCAGCAGTAACAGCAAAACTAATAGATAGAGAAGCCTATGAAGATCAACTGCTAAGCTCATTCATGAAGAAAACCGATGCTTCAAAATTTGATGATATTCCATTCATCAGCATTTCGCAATATGCCAAAAGCGCTAAACTTGGTGAAGGTGGCTACTCAGGAAATAAGATTGCTGTAATTATTGCACAAGGAGATATTGTGAGCGGAGATGCTGGCGAGTACAGCATTGGTTCAGCCAGAATAGCCAGCGCTATTAGAGAGGCCCGCGAAAATGATAAAATCAAGGCCATTGTACTTCGGGTAAACAGTCCCGGTGGTAGCGCTCTCGCCTCAGAGGTTATTTGGCGCGAAATGGCTTTGGCCCGTGAGGCAAAGCCTGTGGTGGTTTCCATGGGAGATTTAGCCGCCAGTGGAGGTTATTACATTTCATGTTTTGCTGATACCATTGTGGCCCAGCCAACCACAATTACCGGTAGCATCGGTGCCTTCGGCCTTTTCTTTACAGGAGAAGAACTTATGCACGATAAGCTCGGAATCAATATAGAAAGCGTAAAAACCAATCATTATTCTGATTTAGGAACTTTTGACCGTTCATTAACTGACAGCGAAAGACGCATGTTGGTAAATCAGGTAGATCAGATTTATGGAACCTTTAAAAAGAGAGTGGCTGATGGGCGTGCATTTGAGCTAGCCTATGTGGATAGCATTGGTGGAGGCCATGTGTACACCGGTCGTGATGCCCTAAAGCTAGGGTTAGTGGATGTGTTGGGTGGTTTGGAAACCGCAATTGAAATTGCAAAAAATATGGCAGATATAGGTGACGAATACCGTGTGGTGGAGTATCCTGAATTGGAAGATCCATTGGTGAGGCTAATGAAGCAATTAGGAGGCGACTATGAGACAAGAGCCATTAAAAGTAACCTGGGCGAATATGCTCGTTATTTTGATATCCTAACTAAGGCCAGAACCATGCAGGGCTATCAAACCCGTATGGATTATGAAATTGTGATAGATTAGTCGCTTGAAATCTGAAAGAGATATACAAAGGGCCGGCCTCATTTATTTGATGCTGGCCGCTTTGTTTATAGCCTCGCTGGTAACCTGCAACCTTATTGCCAATAAGTTTGTAATGGTTGATATGGGCTTTGCAACCTTCAATATCTCTGCGGGCGTACTGCCTTATCCGCTTACCTTTTTAATTACAGATATCCTTTCGGAAATTTATGGAAGGAAAAAAACAAATGCAGTAGTGGCCTCAGGCTTTTTTGCAACACTACTGGTTTTGTTAATCCTTTACCTGGGGCATTCATTTCCTGCCCTTGAAAATAGCCCGGTTACCCAAGAAGAATATGCCAGCGTTTTTAGAAACTCCTGGCGAGTAATGAGCGCCTCCATGTTGGCTTATCTTGGTGCGCAGTTTTTAGATGTGCGCCTATTTCATTTTTGGAAAAAGCTAACCAATGGCAAAAAACTCTGGCTGCGTAACAACTTTTCTACTATGCTCTCTCAATTGGTAGATACCATTTTGGTGACTACTGTAATATTTATTGGAATAGAAGATTTTAGTTTTATCGGATCCTTAATCTGGGATGGATGGTTGTTTAAAGTGCTTTTTGCCGCTGCTGATACTTTGGTTATTTATGTGATAATCTACTTTTTCAGGAAATCATTTAAGCTTAAACCCGGAGAAGAAATAGAATTTTAAGTATGGCGAAATCCCTTATTAAAAGAAGTCTGGAGATGGGCTTTAAGGGGTTGCTTATTGTAGCAGCCGTTTATTTTATTTCCACCCGTTTCGGTGATTCTGATTACGAAGGAATCTTTTCATACCCCTGGCATTCTGCGGCCTTATATGTTCCGCTTTTCATTGCGCTTTGGGCCTTTAACCTCTTTTTGGATGCTGCAATTTGGAAGTCAGTAAACCGCTTTATCGGTGACATTTCAATAAAACGAGCTTTCAAAACCAATTTTGTGAGCTATGCCCTCGCATTTATTACTCCCGCAAACAGCGGTGAAGTAGCCGGGCGGTACATCATGCTCCATCATAATCAAGATCGTCAAAAAACACTTTTCCTCATTTTCTGGTCGCATTTCCCCCGTATGGTAATTAAGTTGGTGCTAGGCCTGAGTTCCCTGCTAATATTGGCGGGGCTTACCGCAAAATTAGGGTGGCAATGGGTTTACATCGCCTTGGCGCTGGGGGTTCCGGGGTTGTTGCTCTTTTACTTTTTCTTTATCAGGATACAAAGGTGGCTCCATAGCCGAAATCTACTTAAGGTAGATTTTGCAAAGTATATAATGAACGACAGGCCCTTTTTTACAGAAAAATTGAAATTGGCTCTTCTGGCATTTATAAAGTACATCACCTATAACGCCCAGTTTTTGATTTTGCTGATGATGTGGGGAGGGGTGGAGTTTACCCTGGAGTTGGCACTTTCCATCATTGTATTCTATTTCATCACATCCATAATACCAACTTATGCCGCTGTTGATTTTATCATAAAAGCGGCCTTTGCCATGTATGTTTTTCAGGATACCCTTGCTGATGAGTCGTTGCTAATAAACGCTTCGTTTGTGATTTGGGTTTTTAATATTGCAATGCCAGCTTTAGCAGGAGTGGGTATTATATTAAAATCAAACCTTACTACTTCTATCAAAAACCGATTTTCACGCGGTAACCTGTATGGGCCCTCACGTTAAGTGCACCACCACCTTCAAAAATTAAATACTGTCCTCGTATCCCTTGTAACACCGCTTTTATCTCCGGGTTCTTATCAAGGTTAATACTTTTTACTTTAGTGGGATAATGCTGCACAGGGTAATCTAAATGTAACGGCTTTTCATCAGTAGTAATAAAGTGTTTCAGGTCATCCGGCAGGTGTGGGGCCAGGTTTAACTTTTCCTTTGCTAAATCTATCTCTGGATCTTCATTCTTTAGCATTTTCTGCCAGGCGGTTTTGTCGGCAACATGATTTTTCATGGCCACCTCAATAATACCCGCCTCATAGCGGTTAGAGGTCTTTGCAAAAACTATGGCTTCAGATGCACCTTGGTCTATCCAGCGCGTTGGCATTTGTGCTACACGGGTAACGCCAACTTTTAGTCCACCACTGTTGGCCAGGTAAACTATGTGCGGTTGCAATTGATATCCCTTTTCAAAGGCCAGGTCTCTATCTTCCTCACCTTCATGGGCACGGCTAAGTTCTGGCCTTATAATGCTTTCACCAGCCATTGGGCTAGTGTAGAAGCAGTTGCGGCAAAAGCCCATACGGTATAAATCCTGAAATTGGTTTCCGCAAGATTCACAATACTTCTCATTCTGAAATTGTATGGTAATTTCACGCCCAACAAGGGGATTAAATTTTATGAAATCTACATCTGTGGTCATCAGGTAGTTTACCTTATCATTGAGGTAAGCTGGCATCTTCGAAAGTGTAGAAAGTAATTCCATTTTCCTAAAATTGTATTTTTAAAAGCTCAAACCAATCAACATGAAGATCGACTTAGTCAACTCATTTATTAGCTGGCGGATGAAAAAACGCTTTCATCAGATTGAGCTATTTATGAAGTACCCCAACGAAGTACAACGGGAGGTACTGTTTGACTTGCTTGATACCGCCAAAAGTACGGAATGGGGAAGGAGATATGGTTTTGAAGACATCAAATCCTATGAAGAATTTAAGTCTCGCGTGCCACTACATTATTATGAGTCAATAATTGGTGAGGTAAACAGGCTTAGGGCTGGTGAAACCGATATTATGTGGCCTGGTGAAATTAAGTGGTTTGCAA
This sequence comes from uncultured Owenweeksia sp., assembly GCA_963975525.1. GTDB lineage: Bacteria > Bacteroidota > Bacteroidia > Flavobacteriales > Schleiferiaceae > Owenweeksia. The sequence continues at coordinate 3,827 of CAXBJE010000335.1, forward strand.
AATCGAGCGGAACCACTGATGCCAAGAGTAAATTTATTCCGGTATCACCAGAAGCCATTGAAGATTGCCATTTTAAGGGTGGTAAGGATTTGCTCAGTATTTACTGCAATAACAAGCCCGAAACCGAAGTCTTTTCCGGTATGAGCCTCCGCTTGGGTGGAAGCACCTTTGTTAATGACTCAGATAATCAAAGTTACTACGGTGACGTATCCGCTATAATTATTGAGAATCTCCCTTTTTGGGTGGAGATGAGGAGTACCCCCAACAATAAGATTAGCCTGATGAATGAGTGGGAGACCAAGATTGAGGCCATCGCCAATACTACCATAAAGGAGGATGTAACAAGCCTTGCCGGTGTACCGAGCTGGATGTTGATTTTAGCACGA
>CAXBJE010000336.1:0-4208 GCA_963975525.1 uncultured Owenweeksia sp.
GGCTGCTGCCGATTACCTCAGTGAAAACTATAAAGCCCCGAGTTTATTGGTGGGGCACTCTCTTGGTGGCACAGCTGTGTTAATGGCTGGTAGCCAAATGGACTCCGTAAAAGCCATTGCCACTATTGGTGCCCCATGTGAGCCCGAACATGTGCTTAATATGTTGCGTGAGGATATTGATGAGATTGAGAAAAATGGTGAAGCTACAGTTACCCTTGCGGGGAGGGAGTTTAAAATAAAAAGTCAGTTTATTAAAGATTTACGCGAGCAGGGCCTGAGTAAAATGCTTGGCGAGATGCGGAAATCCACTCTGATAATGCATTCTCCGCAAGATGATACAGTGGAGGTGCCCGGAATATCTACGAACACCTGCATCATCCCAAAAGCTTTGTGAGTTTAGATGGTGCCGATCATTTGTTGTCCAACAACAGCGACTCCTTATATGCGGGTGATTTAATTGCCTGTTGGGTAAAGCGCTACATTGATAGGGAGCCGGAAAATGAATTAAAGACAGATGAACAGGTTGTTGCCCGTTTGAATGAAGGGCCTTTTCTTACCGAAATATTAGCCGGACCGCATCACCTTTTGGCTGATGAACCTACCACTGTGGGTGGCAGTAACCTGGGGCCATCTCCTTACGAGTTTTTAACCTCAGGGCTGGGTGCCTGTACGGCCATGACCATAAAAATGTATGCCGATAGAAAACAGTGGCCGCTGGATGAGGTATTGGTTCATCTAAATTATGACAATAAATATTTGGAGGATTGCGATAAATGTGAAACTGAGGAGCGGAAGATTGGCAAGTTTCAGCGTATTATTGAGGTAAAAGGAAACCTTGATGAAGGCCAGCGGAAAAGAATCTTACAGATTGCCAATAAATGCCCGGTGCACAAAACGCTTGAGCAAGGTGTTACTATTGAAACTACTATGAAGTAGTACTCTGCAACCCAATAGCAAAAGTCACTGAACACTCTACTTAAACGTCATTCTAATTTATGGAAACCCAGGAAGCGGCATTACATCTGAGCCAAACAAGCTCTGAGGAATTATTTAATCTCTACAAAAAGCAGCGCGCCTATTTTGAGTCCGGCATTACATATAGCCATAAGTTTAGAAAATCTCAGCTCCAAAAGTTAAGGGCTGCTTTAAAGAAGTATGAAGGCGAGATTCTACATGCTCTTGAATCTGATTTTGGTAAGCCAGCCTTTGAGAGCTATGCCTCCGAGATTGGTGTGTTACATGAAGAGCTGAAGGTTGCCCTAAGTGGACTGAAACGATGGATGAGGCCAAGAAAGGTGAGGACTCCCATTACAGCATGGCCATCGCGAAGCACCGTAACTCCCAGTCCAAAAGGGCTTACTCTGATTATTGCCCCGTGGAATTATCCCTTCCAATTGGTTTTTGCCCCACTTATTTCTGCTTTGGCTGCTGGCAACACTGCATTTGTGAAACCTTCTGAACGCACCCCTCATGTTGCTCTTATTGTCACCAAAATACTTTCTGAAATTTTTGATGAGCAATTGGTTGCCGTAATACATGGAAATGGCGTGGATGTCATTCCCGGATTAATGAATAATTACAGGTTTGATCACGTGTTTTTTACGGGCAGCGTAAATGTGGGCCGTAAGATTGCAGAAATGGCTGCTCCAAAATTAACTCCCGTTACGCTAGAGTTGGGAGGTAAAAGTCCCTGTATTGTTGATGCTACTGCAAACCTAAAAGTGGCGGCAAAGCGTATAGCTTTTGGTAAATGGTTTAATGCTGGCCAAACCTGTATAGCACCAGATTATTTAATTGTACATGAAGCCATCAAAACCGAGTTTTTGAAGGAACTAAAAAAGGTTGTGGATGATTTCTATAAGGGAAAGGCACTGGAAAGTAAGCACTATGCAGCCATGGTAGATCAAGAGCATTTTGAGGTTCAACTGGAATATTTGAATTCCGGAGAGATTTATTTTGGAGGAAAGGCGAATCAAAAAAACCGGAAAATTGAGCCTACCGTTATTACGGATGTTTTGATGGAAGATAGAATAATGCAGGAGGAAATTTTTGGGCCCATACTTCCCGTACTAACGTTTAAAGAAATAAAGGAAGCCCTGGACATTATTGCCGCTAATCCGTATCCACTAGCCTTTTATCTTTTTTCAAATAGTAGTGATATGGAGAAAACGTTTATAGAAAAAGTTCAGTTTGGAGGAGGAGCTATCAATAATGCTTTAATACAATTCAACAATCCAAACATGCCCTTTGGTGGCATTGGTACCAGCGGTTTTGGCAACTACCATGGCAAAGCAGGCTTTGATACTTTCTCACATCAAAAATCAGTGATGAAATCAGCCTCATGGTTTGACCTAAATCAGAAATACCCGCCCTATTCGGGGTTTATGTTGAAGCTGATAAAAAAGGTGATGGGCTAGGCTTTTCCTACACCTCGCATTATTCTAAACCTTACCTTGGTAGAGACGTTTAATAGCCAGTTTTCTACACTATCAAATTTCCCCTTAATGAGAAAATGTATACTTCTTTCGCTTTTTGCGATGCTTTGCAATATTGGCTTTGCTCAATATAAAACAGTTGACTTTAATTATGAAAAATCCACTTTTAACAATGGACAACCATTGCCGGCTGAAACCTATTTTGAGTTAACAGGCGACATCAGTAAGGCGATCAACATTGTTGAGATACAGATTTATGATGAAAATGGCTACCCCAGCAGGAAACCTCTTTATCAAAAATTGTGGAAGCGCCCCTTCAATCATACTGCCGAGCGGTTTGTAATTCCATTAAACTACAACCTCCGTGGAGATGAAGAGTATGATTTTGCCATTCTTTACTTTAAGAAGGCCAGTGACACTGAAATTCTCAATTTCAGAAATGAATTGTTTGGTAACCTTGATGCTTATCTAGACCAGAATTTTGATTTTTCGCGAAAACGAATCAGCTTACTTAAAGACACCCGGAGCATGGTGGACGATATGAATCAGATTGTGACTTCGGCCATGAGCTACTATCGCACTCAAATCAACAGGGATTTTGAAGGCTTTTCAGATTTGGTAAAGGATGATATAGAAAGGGTAGAAAACAGTAAGCAAAACCGCATGCTGGGTCGTAAATCTACCGAGGCCGAAAACCTTGCCCGCAAAAATGAGCTTATAAACGCCCTGAAGACAAGGGTTCACGCAGAGGTGGCCTACCTATTAAATTCGGGCTTACAAGTACTTGTGGACATTAAGCACATTGATAATTATAAAACTGAAAAAACCCAAACCATATTTACCCTTCACGGGGGATATGGCGGTGCGTATTTTGACCAGAGCCAGAACAACAACTTGTTTGGCCAAGGCATAATGGCGGGGGTAACACTTCCTTTAGGTAAGGCCCAGTTTGCCTCGCCATTTTGGAGCAATACCTCTATAATGATGGGAGTTTATTTTAACGACTTTCAATTGAACGATAACATTACAGCTACCGGGCCATTGCTGCAAAGGCCCTATTATTTGGGTGTTGGCTATAAAGTTTATCGTTTTTTGAGGGTATCGGCCGGAGCCACATTATTGGAAAATAATGGACAGATTAACGGACGCGAAGTAAGTAATGCAGTTTATGTAAGGCCGTATATTTCCCTTACTGCGGATATCAACCTGTGGATTGGATTGGCTAAATGAAAAACCGGAAATTAAATAATAGCTACATGAGGCTTTTGGTTTTAATGGCCATAGCTTTGATTAGCACTGTGGGGTTGCAGGGTCAGCAGGATAGGTACAATTGGAGGTTCGGGCTTGGAGTAGGGAACCAGTACTTGCTTGGAAACCCCTACAATGCAGACTCCATAACCAGCACTGATGTAGTGGAATTGGATCCGGCATTTTTTAGTTACAGCGCATTTCTGGAATTGTCTTTATCTAAAAGTTTTGGGCTAAAGCTGTTTGCCAATACCCGCCCGCAAGATTATCTAATTACCAATTCGGGCTTGCTGCTTACCTACTATTTTGATAATGATTATTTGTTTGGTTCAAAAGCCATTGTAGCCCCATACCTAAGTTTGGGAGCCGCTTATGGCGAAACTCAAAACTCGTTTAATGTGCCCTTGGGTGGTGGCCTAAAGTTTAGGGTTAGCAGTCGGATTAACGTAAATATTGACTTTACCGCAAGATCATACACGGATCGCTGGGGTGAAAGCAACTTTGATTTTGGAAATGAGCTTGGGG
>CAXBJE010000337.1:0-4208 GCA_963975525.1 uncultured Owenweeksia sp.
AAAATACGAATGCAGTAAATGCATAAAATACCCTAAGGGTCAATAAGTTTGACCTGGGTCATTGCAATGGTTGTCTAAATCAAAAAAGACTGTATTAAAACCGGGATGTCCAGCTTTAATAGGGGAGGTTTGTAGTTAAGGTACTTAGTATCATTAGCCTGATTTGCAGTACAAGCCTTAATGGTATTACTTAAAGTTGGAATGCTGAATTCCCAATCAGGAGTAAGGTCAACTTGAAAGGGATTTACGGGTGTGTCAATGTCAATTCCTTCTACCACAAACTGCTCATCTGTACAGCAGTTTTTTTCGTCCTCTTTGTTTTCCTTTTTATGAAAGGGGCAAGTGGCCATCATATCTCCATCCTTTGCGGAGTGCTCGCACGGTTTGGCTTCTCCAAAAAGGGCAAGGCTTTTTAGCTCTCCGCCACAATGGTGGGTGCCAATGCTAAAGCTCATGGAACTTAGCAATACCTGTAAGGCAAGGATTATGGAAATATGGGGCTTCATGTTTCCACAAAATAAAGCAAATTTTGTCGGTAACTGAAAATCCTCGGTCCAGTCTTGACTTAATATGATATTTAGGGTGCAACTTTACTGGAATTTAAAAACGGCTAAACCCAAATACCATGGATAAATTTAGAATAGGCTTCGAAGAAATGGCATGGGAAAATCCTAAAACGGGGGTTTTTCAAAAGATTTACGCAGATGGGCATAAACAGATTCGTCTGCTGCGATTTGAGTATGGATTTGTAGAAGAGGACTGGTGCCGAAAAGGACATATCGGGTACGTGCTCAATGGTAGTATGACCATAAACTTTAACGGTACCCACAAATCCTTTGGCAAAGGTGATGGATTATGGATTGAAGCGGGAGAAGGGCACCAACACAAGGTGATTATGGAGAAAGATGGTTTTGTGGAGCTGGTGCTTTTTGAGGAGGGATAACAAATAGCAGAGATGAAAAAAGAAGATTTAGATTTGAGGTCTGATCAATATAGCATGAAGCTAACAACCGACCCAAGAGTAAAAGAGGTTTTTGAGAAGTACCCAAAATCAGTACAAAAGCAAATGCAGCACCTTAGAAAACTGGTGTTGGAAGCCGCTACAGAAATTGATGGTTTGGAAAAATTGGAGGAAACCTTAAAATGGGGCGAACCCAGTTATATCACCAAACATGGCAGTACATTACGGATGGACTGGAAGGAGAAAACGCCTGATCAATATGCTGTGTACTTTAAATGTACCTCTCAGTTAGTACCCACCTTTAAAACCATTTATAAAAACACCTTCCGCTTTGAAAATACTCGCGCCATCATCTTTAAACTCCATGAGCAAATTCCAGAAGAGGAATTAAAGCACTGCATGAAACTGGCGATGACTTATCATAAGGTGAAGAAGCTACCGCTGTTGGGGGCTTAAACTGTGTGAGGGTCAATTTTGCTCGCCACACGGAATATTCATTACCCTTACTTTTGCCGCCAAATTTCCTTCCCATGCAAATGACCTGGCTCAATTGTTTTACTTCTGACCGATTTGGAATGATGCCCGAAACGGAGCATATCCGCTCGCAATTTGAGCGTGATTATGACCGCATCATTTTCTCCTCTGCTTTTAGAAGGCTCCAAAACAAAACCCAGGTTTTTCCACTGCCCGAGCATGTTTTTGTGCACAACCGGCTGACCCATTCTTTGGAGGTTGTGAGTGTTGGTCGATCTTTGGGTAAGATAGTGGGAGATGCCCTGGCCAAACTGCCCGAGGTTACTGCCAACCCTGATGCAAAGGATTTCTATGAAAATCAATTGAAGAACGTGATTTCAGCGGCTTGCCTGGCTCATGATTTAGGGAACCCGGCTTTTGGTCATTCTGGGGAAGAGGCTATTAGCAAGTACTTTATTGATAAGGAAGCTGATGCCGATTTTAAGAATCGCTTTAGTGCGGACGAGTGGCTGGATTTGGTGAATTTTGAGGGAAATGCCAACGCACTTCGCATTTTAACCAAACAGTTTAACGGACGATTGAAAGGTGGGTATAGACTTACCTATCCAACTTTGGCGAGTATCTTAAAATATCCGTGTGAATCTGCCGGAAGGCAAAAGCCCGGACCGAAACACCGTAGTAAGTTTGGATTTTTTCAAGAGGAAAAAAAGACTTTTTTGGAGATAGCTGAGAAGCTTCACTTAAAGAAGGATTCGGATAAACCACTTTCATATTTTCGCCATCCCTTTGTGTATTTGGTGGAAGCGGCAGATGATATCTGCTACAGCATTATAGATTTTGAGGATGCCCATCGCCTTGGGATTCTTTCTTATAAAGAGGTAAAATCTGCTTTTCTGGGAATTATTGAGCTGAATCCGGCTGAGAATATAGAAAGGGTGAAATCCAATCTCAGGAAATTGAAAGCCGACCCTAATGAAGCCATTGCCTACCTAAGGGCAAAGTCAATAAACTATTTAGTGCAGCGCTGTGCCGATGTGTTTGTAGAAAATGCAGATATTATACTTAATGCCAATTTTAAGGGCGCACTGCTGGATAATTGCGCAGGCCTTGAAGCTCCCTTAAAGCATATCCAAAAGGAATCAGTTGCGCGTATTTACAACCACGAAAGTGTGGTGAAGATTGAGCTGGCCGGCTTTAAGATTATGAGCGGCCTTATTGAAGATATGGTAGAAGCAGCTTTACTGCCAGAAGATAAGAGGCAAAACCGCCATAAGAAACTATTAAACCTTATTCCTTACCAAAACCGTTTCCGCGAAAGCGACACCGACTACCAAAAGGTAATGAGCATACTAGACCATGCCTCGGCCATGACGGATAATTATGCTCTCAATCTTTACAGAAATTTAAGAGGGATTTCGGTGCCTTCTATTTAAAATATTTCCACTTTGAAAACCTGTGGGCACCCCTTTGCGGACCTTTGAGAAATAACTATTCCACTAAGTTTCGCAAAGACACTCAAAGCTGCTCAAAGAATGTTTAAACACTCTATCATCACTTTCGTTAGGAACTAAAAGAATTTACATGACACATCTAAAAGAAGGCGACAAAGCCCCTGACTTCAGCGCTACAGATCAATATGGTAAGGATTTAAACTTACAGGATTACCGAGGTAAAAAGGTGGTTCTCTATTTCTACCCAAAGGATGATACGCCCGGCTGTACTACTGAGGCCTGTAACTTTAGGGATAACTATCAGCAAATCCGAAACGAGGGTTACGAGATTATTGGCGTAAGTGCCGACACCGAAAAGAAGCACAAGAAGTTTACTGATAAATATGAGTTGCCTTTTCCACTAATACCTGATACTGAAAAGGAAATCATAAATGCCTATGGCATTTGGGGCGAAAAGAAGTTTATGGGCCGTACTTATGACGGTATCCATCGCGTAACCTTTGTGATAGATGAAAAAGGTATTATTGAAAAGGTAATCACCAAAGTGAAAAATAAGGAGGCTACTAAGCAGGTGCTGGAGGGATAATATTGGCACGCTGATTTCGCGGATGAGCGCAGATTATTGTTCTGGAGTTTTATTATAGGCATTATAATACGGTTAGTCACCCCTCTAACTCCCCTCAAGGGGAGAATTGTTGTGTTGAGTTATGTTCTAGTTTTAAAGCATCCACAAGTAATATGTTTTCCATAACCAAAAGTTCAAATAAGGCGGCTAGAACCGTTAAGTTCGAAGATTGACCTATCCGGGTTAATAACCCACTGTTTTTAACAAATTCAGCATAGTCAAAACTGGTTTCAGGATACCTTTCAATCAGCAGGGCATATTCGTTTTCTGCCAATGACCAAATTTTTTCAGGATTCAGAACTGCCCTTGGAACAATGGTGTCCAAGGGGTTAGCCAATATTCCAAGTTCGGAGTCATATCCGCCACTTTTAACAATGATGTCTGAGGATAATGCATTGAAGAGTTCATAATAAAAAAGCTTTTCAAGTTGGGAGAAATTCAATTCCTTCTTCTCAATAAAATTTTTAAGAACCAGTCTATTATGTCCCTCAAGAATCCTTATTTGAGTGGAAATTACTGTTATTGTTTCTTTCTGTAAATCACACTTTTGAGGATCACGCTTTACGCAACCCGTTAGAAATAAACTGAATGAAATAGCAAAGAGAAATTTTGGCTTTTTGAGATTTATCATTCTGTTCTGAGTTTTATAGTAGGCATTGCTAATATGGTTAGTCACCCCTCTAACTCCCCTCAAGGG
>CAXBJE010000338.1:0-4207 GCA_963975525.1 uncultured Owenweeksia sp.
TCTTCTCGTATTCCAATACATCCAAACAGGCGCCCAGTATTTTTCCACTTTTAAGGGCACTAACCAAGGCCTCCGTTTTCAAGGATTTACCACGGGCGGTGTTTATAAGGTAAAATGGCTTGGCAAAAGCCGAAATGTAGGCCTTGTCCACCAAGCCCACGGTATCAGGTGCCTGAGGTATATGAAGGCTCACAATGTCCGCTTCACGCTGAATATCTTCCAGCGATGCTTCCTTTACCCATTCATTTCCGAAACCCTTCTTGTATTTATCGTACGCCAAAACGGTACATCCAAATCCTTTTAGCTTTTCTGCGAAAGCAGAGCCCATATAGCCATAACCGATAACACCCACAGTTTTTCCGTGAATTTCCAGTCCGCGGTTTGCCTCCCGTCTCCAAAGGCCCTGACGCACCTCTGCATCCGCTCGTTTCAGGTTGTTGAATAGCATCAGCAACATACCTATAGCTTGCTCGCCAACGGCATCCCGGTTACCTTCCGGAGCTTTAATTAAATGGATGCCCTTGCTCTCGGCAAATGGGATGTCAATATTCTCCATGCCCGCTCCTACTCTTGCTATAAACTTAAGGTTGGTGCCCTTTTCCATAAAGGCAGCATCTACCGGAAAACGGCTGCGAATCACCATTCCTGCGTAAGCCGACAGCTTATTGGCAATATCTTCTTTGGGGGATTGATAATCTTCATCCAGCTGAAAACCCATCTGGCGTAAGCCATTACTAAGGGTTGGGTCAACGGTATCAATTAACAATACTTTCATGTGGGGAAATTAGTTAATTAGAAATTTGAAGATTTGATAATTCGATAATTCGAAGGATTGCACTTCCACTATCGCTCAGTGTGACAGGAGTTTGTGATTGGAGTTTGTTAATTGCCATTTGCACCATTCCCATTACTTTTTCCGTTTACCGGAGGTATAGTGCTAGGCGCATCACGTTCAGCACGGTAGTGTGGCGACATAATTTCAACATCGTTTTTGGCAAACTCATCCTGAATAAGGGCATGTAAATCCGAGTAAATCATGGCTTGCTTTGCCGGAGCTTTGGTGTAGGCGTTTATCTGATACGAAATGTAAAAGTCATCCAAGCTGGTTTGCAACACAAAAGGTGCGGGGTTGTCTTCTATCAATGGTGTTTTACATGCTGCCGCAGTAAGCATGGAATGTACTTTTCGCCAGGGTACGTCATAACCAATAGTTACCGTTGTGTGTACAATCAGTCCGCTTGACTCTGAAGCCGAAGTACTGAAATTGATGCTGCTATCGCTCAATATTTTACTATTGGGCACGGTAATAAATTCGTTTTTTATGGTGCGGAGACGCGTTACCAACAGGTTCTTTTCTACGACATCGCCACTTACATCCCCCACGGTTACCCTGTCTCCAATTTTGTACGGACGCATATAGGTAAGCACCAAACCCGCCATAATATTTGAGATGGCCGATGAGGAACCCAAAGAGATCAACAAACCTAAAAATACCGATACGCCTTGAAACACCGGGCTTCCCGAACCTGGCAGATAGGGCCAAATCAGTATCAGCATAAAGGCGTACAAAATGAAGTTTATGATGCGCGAAGTAGGTACTGCCCAATCGGGGTAAAACCCACTGATTTTAAGTTTTTCGGTTTTTATTTCGTTGGCCAGGTACGAAATGCCCTTTGCCAAATACCTTATCACTATGTAAATAATAGCGATGGTAAACAGGTTGGGAACAAATTCAACAACCGAGGTGGCCATGGCCTTAAGTGGGTTGAGGATAAAGCCGAAGAGCATATCTGCGGTGCCTTGTGTCCAAGGGAAAATGCGAAGAACAAAAGGCAGGGTGAGGTAAAATATTAGCAGAAGGAACAGGATGCGCACCACATTACTTGCAAACAGCAATAACGATGTGAATCGATTTTCATCCAGCATTTCATAGGTGCCAATTTTAAGTCCTGTAATGCGGGTTCCCTTAAGGCTCTCTATCCGTCTGCTTTATGATTTCCTTAATGTCAAAGCCGGACCTGTACTCTGTGCACTGTGTACGGAGAATTTCGGAATAATCCTTAGCTGCCTGTGGTACGGGCTTACCATACCAGTAGGCATCCGTATAAGTTACATTGGCCACGCGCTGACCGCTATACACAATACGGCTGTAGTCTACAAAGTCAAATACCTTAAAGCTATCGGGCACAAAATTTTCGGAGTGTACTATGTTTTCTATTCGTCTGTTGGCCAAATCGGCTCTTTCTCTGGCAGAAATGCCATCCAATTCACCATAAAGAAAAAACAGAGTATCGCCATTAAGGGTAACTGCCGCACGCTTTTCCAGTTGGGTAGAATCAACCTGGGCGATGGTATCCTGAGCAACAGCCTGTAAAGATGCTATTGCCAAAACCGCTGCAATAAATAGTGATCTTATCATTGATTATCTTTTAGTTGTTCTTACCCGCCAGGATATGCCTGCGCCTATATAGCTGCTGAACGGAAATTGTTCCCAATACATGTGATTGGTAATTCCCGTGCGAATATCAATAAGTATATCGTCATGTATCAGGTAATAAATACCTAATAAGCCACCATGCTCTTGTGAACTGCCTCTGATAGAACTGAACTCAGCTCGGCCGGTATACTCCAGCGTAAAACCAAGTTTGCTTACCGGGTTAAAATTATAGTTTATGCCATATACAATACCATCACGACTTTGAGTCCAGATATTTGCTCCAGCATTAATTCGCAGCCGCGAATTTTCACCTACACGTCTCCCTAAAGATGTAACAAACTTAACATCCGGATAATTTATCCCATCAACAAATATCCATTGATACAGCCCTGTACGGGCTTGAATAGCCCAGGCTATATGTTGGTTATTGTTACCATCTAAAATATTATACCTGAAACCGAAGTCCACATTTTTGAATTCGTTGTTTTTTTGATTGAAATCGGTTAATGCAGGATCAGGATTGGGAGCATAGTGATAATGCTTTGTTTCCCAAACATAATTAATGGCAGCACTTATTTCTAATCTTTCCATTACCCCAAACCTAATTATGTTTTGAGATAGAATAGCTTCCTTCTCCACCTCACTTTGAACCGCCATGCCGGACGGGGGGAATAGTTCTGTTTCCCTATTGGCCCAGCCGTAATCCACACCCTGGTGAAACTGTAGCACACCCTTGCCAACAGTAAATGATCCTATAGTTTGCCCCGGCCTGCCAGTACGGATGGTAGGGTTGTATTGGCCAAATGACAAACCACACATCAGGGTTAACAGTGGAAAGAAGGTGTGTTTCATAATTACTTTGTGGATAGGCTAAGGTGGCCAGTCAAGTCCATTCCCTAGGGATGATTTGTAGTTTGAGATTCTTGGTTACACTGCGTATTCAGTCCACAGAAATAAATCCATTTCTTGTAACCCTCTTCTGTCTTTTCCCATTTTTCTGCGGCTACCGAAAATGATCCATCTCTATTTTTGACATAACCACCTGGTTCCACCTTGCTATCACCATTTTTAATCCAGTACCAGTTTAATTTATAATCATGATCAAAACTTATAATTAGTAGGCCAAGATTACGACTATGCGAACCATAAAGAACAATTTCACCATCACTTATTATTGATCCTTGTATCCAGAAGTGATTAATTTCTTCAGGCACTATAAATGTGCTAACAAGAGAATCATTAAAGAAAAAATTAAGTGTATCATCTGCAGCAGTAGTACACGAGACCACATCTTTTGATGCCTTAATTATTGTTTTGTAATTAAAGTTTGAAATTTTTTCAATCCTACCTTTTGTGTCTAAGGTTGCAATCTTATGGCTGTTTGTATAAGTTCTGTCATCTGGATTCAGTTCCGGGCCAGTCTGAAAATAGCTTAAAAAAATTGTCTGGTTAGAAACGGTAAGTTGATTTCCGTAAACCTGAACGTTTCTTCTTTTATCAATAGTTCTCCTCCAGCGCTTACGTCCTTTCGAGTCAACCTTTAACAGGTATAAATCATGTTTTTCTTTGGTTTCGAAAAATCTATACTTCTTAATTGTATTGGGCTTGGTTTGAAATATGAGTGTTCCATTTGATTCATGCAAAAGATAGATGCTTCTATCGTGAACAGCTAAAGTAGATGCGAATGATTGTCTTTTGTACTTGTATTCTTCTTTCCAAATTATCCTCCCAGTTAGACTAATTAAAGCAATCCACAAATGTTTTGAGCTT
>CAXBJE010000339.1:0-4202 GCA_963975525.1 uncultured Owenweeksia sp.
GGAATTGGCCTTAAGCTGTACCAGAGGTTTCATCTGCAGCTCGTCTTCTTGTTCACAATCGGTACACTTCCGTTGGATGGCTGTTTCTCCAGAAACCACTTTTTCGGCCACGGCATCGGCTTCCTGCTCAAAGCGGTCGTTGGGTTGGTTCACCGCAAGTTTTGCCTGTACTATTGCTGCAGGGCCTTTTGACGGGGTGGTATGGCTGGTTTTTAGAAACATATTAAGTTTCTGAAGGTAAAGTGTGTGATGCCATCCAGTTACATCCGGTAAAGAAATACATGGTAGAGGTAAATGGGGTGTAATCCTGTGGAGCCACATTTTTCCCTTGTCCCATCACATCAGCCTTTTCTTCCGGTGTGTCCCCATAACAGTGATCCGCATTGCTATCACAATCTATATGGGGCAATCCCAACATGTGGCCAAATTCATGCTCAGCCGGTATTTGAGGTATATCATCCCTTTGTTCAACATCAAGTGCATCCATCCTTGCTGTGCGATCAGTGCGGTTTACAGCGCTGCCCTGAAAGGTTGTACTGTAGCGGATATTCATAGTGTAATGTGGGTTTGTAGTTACCGGAATTACATTCATACGGGCATAGTACACATTTGAAGGTTCTGCTGAACAGGTGGTCATTGGAATAAGGTAATAGCGATAACTCCACCTGTTTTCCACTAAATTAATAAAGCTGTTTTGCCAGGTTTGCTTGGCGGCATCCGATGGCCATGGCGAAAGTGCATCAGAGAAGTTGAATTGCACCTTCATGTTTAGGGTAACGGTGGTGATTCTGCGATCTAGTTCCGCATCATATAAATTGGAGTAGCCGCCAATACCAAGCATAAAGCGTTCTTCGGTATCAGGTAAGGCTGCAGGTGCTGGCGCATCTTCTTTTTGGATTTTATTTTGGGAGGCCCCCTGTTGCACAGTATGGGTCAACTCATGCGCCAGTAAACGCTTTCCCTCTCCCGTTTCCGGGGAATATTGGCCCGAATTGAAGTAAATATCATTTCCCACAGTAAAGGCTCGCGCACCCAGGTCACGGTTCATCTGTACGGCTTCGCCTCCGGTATGTATGTTCACATTTTGAAAATCTGCACCCATGCCGCTTTCCATAACGGAGCGGGTTTCATCAGGCAATGGCTGTCCACCGCCTCTGCTGCTTTCAATTTGTTGCTGTACCCATGGCTGCACTTCCTGTCCGCTTTCGCTGGAATTGGCCTTAAGCTGTATCAGAGGTTTCATCTGCAACTCGTCTTCCTTTTCACAATCGGTACACTTCCGTTGGATGGCCGTTTCTCCAGAAACCACTTTTTCGGCAATAGCATCGGCCTCTTGCTCAAAGCGGTCGTTGGGTTGGTTGGTGGTAAGTTTAGTTTGTACGGTGTCTTCACTTGGGGATGGATAGTCACCAAGTTGTCCACAATCTTGACCTCTCCCGGGTGCTCGGCATTCAGCTCCGGAAACTTCACCATTAGAATCTACAGTTGCTGTATTCCAGCCTACCTTCCACCACTGACCATGTACATCCCGTACATGGTCCACATCTTCACCCCAAGTTTCAGAATTACCACCTGCGGGTATGGTATAGGTTCCGTCATCATCGCTCCATACGGTAATATCTTCAGATGAATTATTAATGACCTCCCCATTAAATACCCATTGTTTCCAATCACCCATCACCATAGGTTGGCTTGCGGCCTGTTCCACATTGGCGGCTGCTCTGCTTTCTGTTTGAGTGTTATTTGCTTCTGCGGTTTTCATCTCTAAAATTCTTAACTAATTGAAAAATCAGGATTGGGCTTCGACTATCGCTCAGCCTGACAGATGTTGCTGCTTAGCCTTATTCAATAAGCTCCATTGTCAACCGGAGCGGAGTGGAAGGGCCCTAATTCCGTCCCCCTGAGTGATTCGGCTTATTAAAAAGCCGAATTGTATCGAAGGATTAAACCGTCTTCCCCTCTTTCCTAAACTCTTTCCGTATGCCATCAATCACATCCTCATGGCGGATTACATTTTCACCCCGGCTAATAGCCAAAAGCGAACAATAGCGGATTACATTAATAATAGCCCCACCACTCATTTCATAGTTTTCAGCAATAGCTTCCAAATCCAGACTTCTATCAATTTTACTTTTAGTGGAAAAGCCTTCCTTCCATAATCGCAGGCGTTCCTCCTTTTTGGGCATTGTGAAGTTTACTATGGTTTCAAACCTCCGTACAAAGGCATCATCCAAATTACTCTTCATGTTGCTGGCGAGTATTATTATCCCATCAAAATCTTCAATGCGCTGCAGTAAGTAACTTACCTCCTGATTGGCGTATTTGTCATGAGCATCTTCCACCTTGGTTCGCTTACCAAACAAGGCGTCCGCCTCATCAAAAAACAGAATCCAGCCCTTGTTTTCAGCCTGGTCAAAAATTTTAGAGAGGTTTTTTTCTGTTTCCCCAATGTACTTGGAAATCACTGTGGAAAGGTCAATGCGGTAAACATCTCTACTAGTAACTTTTCCAAGTAGAGAGGCCGTCATGGTTTTACCCGTGCCGGGAGGGCCGTAAAACAAGGCACGATATCCGGGTCTTAGTTTTTTACCAAGACCCCAATCCACCATCAAGGTTTTTTGATGCTCCAGCCACACCTTCATTTCATCAATTTGGCGCAACACATTTTTCTCCAGTACCAAATCGCTCCATTCCAGTTTGGTGGTAAGAAGCTTTGCCGGGAAGTTGGTGCTGAAATCCGGTTTATGTATTTCGCCCGTGGTTATGCTATCTATCACTTCCCGTTGAAGTTTTAATGCTTCACTCAGGAATGGTTCGCCATCCGAAACGGGCTCTAATTTTAAAATGTTATGGCGAGCGAATATGTGGTCGCGGTCAAACATCTTTTGAAGTTCAAATCTTTGGTTGAGGTTGTTGCCAGCCAGTATAAACATTACTGTTTCGCCTGTAGGCAGAAAGCCCCCGTGTGTATTTCCTTTAAGTCCTCCAAACTCTGTGAATCCGCGGTCAATGTTTTTATTTTTCCTGAAAAAGGCATCCAATAATTGGGGCCGCACAAAAGGGGCGAGGGCCAACATCAGGGCTATCCGCTCGGGGAAAGACAATTGATAATAATGTACAAAGTTGGCGTAAAGGGAATTGTCCTTAGTAAGTTTTGGTGGCTCAATTTTCCAGATGGAATCTGGGGTTTCTTCATTCCCAAAATGTATTTGGAAACGGGTTTCCATCACCTGAGCCAGCCAGTAGAGTTCGCGCTCAAGGTCAGTGGCATTTTTGTGTGGCTTGGAATCTACCATTCTACGTGCAGCGGCTTTGGCATCCATGGCAGTTTTATTAGGTTAATATTCCAGGGGAGGCTGTCCAGTAACATATCATAAGTGCGTTGCTCCACTTTCAACTTCCAGCCCGCTTGCCCTGCTTTAGCAGTGGGGTCATCATTTTCCAGTCTTCCTTCTCTTTGTAAAAAGGAGTTTTGAAACCCTTTAACGGAAGTACTTCCAATGGTTCCCCAGTTTTCAATCACAGCTTTAATCAACTCTTTTCCCGCTTCCACTTCCTCGGTGGTGATTGTCATCAAACGGCCATCTTCCTCAATTGTGGGAACAAGGTCGTTTACGTCAAGTCCGCATAAAATTTTAGCGAGAGGCAGTAGATTCTCCGCAAGCGGCTCATCAGGTGAAACCAAAAAATGGAGGATTCGGACAGCTTTTTCGGTACTCTCTCTATCTTTAAATGCAATGCCATCTGTTAACTTAAGGTTTCCAAAAAACCTTTGCAGGTAGGGCCAAAGCAGCACCAGTCCTGCATTTTTGATGTAGATGATATTGCTTTCTGTATCCTGTTGTGGTTCGGTTGCAGCTGTACCCTCCTCATAAATCTCAAGGTTTACTTCCTTCTCCTCTTCAAAGGCTTTGGCAAGTTTTAGTGCTACTTTAGGTAATGCGGTCTTAGCCTCATTTAGCAGCTTTCTTTGCAAGGCCTCCACTTCTTTATCAATGAGCCTTGAGCGCATGGTCAGTACAGCAAACCACTTGGCGATAAACTGCGGCTCCGAAATTTTTGGATAATGAACATAAACTGAAATTGCCTGAAACGAAATACTAGAATGAAGCGGTTTTGGAAGGACTTTAGCGAAAATCTTCTCCCAAACTTTATAATCATTAAAAGGCAAAAGCGCAGCTGCCAAATTGCTATGATACTTT
>CAXBJE010000340.1:0-4153 GCA_963975525.1 uncultured Owenweeksia sp.
AAAAACCAGGGTTGTGAGTTTTACGCTATCGGCTTCAAAGTCGGTTTTGGTAACGTTTAGTTTGTAGTTGGATAATGTGACACGAGCAGAGTCTTCACTGAGGCCTGCCCTCACAAAATATACGTTTCCACCTTGTCCTAAAAACTCATATCGTTTTGGGTAAAACAAGCCCTTGGTGCCTTCAATAAGGGTACTGTCGTTTTTATAGTAGCCCCAAACATCGCATATATCAAAGGTAAAAACGGGTTCGCCATCATATCCAAACTCATAGTCACCCGTAGCTACTTTCCACTTTATCCGGCCATCATCAAATAGTACATAATCCTTAAAGGTTTGATACATGGTGCGGACATAGTCCTCAGTAAAACGAGCGGGTTTTTGGCTGCTGAATTTCTCCAAATCCTCAAGCCACGGTAGTAATAACTCGGGTTTTTCGTTATTCTCAAAGTGCATAACACTTCCCAAAAAATTCCACCATGGCTCATAGCCATTCACGCGCTTTTTTAAGAAGTTATTGCTGATGTCATAAATCTGGGCGGCCTCCTTATCGGTAATACCGCCACCTTCCCAAACGGCTCTAAACTCCATCAGAAATCCGTCCATCAATTCCTTTTTGATGTCGGTTTCCTTTAAGTTGTCTTCAAGGTCTTTTAGGTACGCTTCACGAGAGGCCGTGAACTTTTTCATCTTTTGTGCAAAAAGCCCGGTAGAGAAAAAGAGTAGAGAGAGTATAAGGGCAATTCTGTTCATGACATTTTTTTATTTGGGCCGCTATTTAATAGAAGAAAATCAGGTCAGCTTCTGAAAATGACAAGACATCCACCGGTCTTCTGTCACTTTATTGACAAGTTCCATCCCGTGTTTGGTTGCCTCCGAATTTAGCATTTCAAAGTCGTTTTCAAAAAAACCACTTATCAACAAACGGCCTTTCGGTGTTAACGTTTCAATGTAGGTTTTCATGTCTTCCAACAACACATTACGGTTAATGTTGGCCAAAACAACATCAAAGCTCATTCCGGGCAACAAGGCTGCATCACCATGTAAAGCCGTTGTCAATAGCAGTAATGGGCGCTGCTCCGCGCTTTTCAGCAAGAATGGCCAATACGCCAGTACCTGTACCCATATCCAAAAGCTTTTTGCCTTTAAGGTCCATATCCAGTATAAGCCTCGAAACCAACCTTGTGGTTTGGTGATGTCCGGTACCGAAAGACATTTTAGGCACTATCAGTAGTTCTATTTCAAACTCAGGTTTTGCAGGATGAAATGGCGCCCGGATGTGAATCTTATCATCAATAAAAATAGGACTGTAATTGGTTTCCCATTCCTCATTCCAATTTTTGTTTTCCAGCTTATCCTTTACATAGCTAAGGGTAAACTCATCACTGTTAAACAGAAATAGCTCGTTCAACTCCTCTTCATTAAAGTCCTCTTCAAGTATATAGGCTTTAAGCCCGTTGGGCGTTTCCTGAAAAGAGTCGTAGCCCATGTTATCCAACAGGGCCAACAAAATATCGCGCCCCTCGTATGCTGGTGTGATGGTAAAGTCCAGCTCTAAAAAATTTTCCAATGCTTGTGTGTTTGAATTAAAACTATGCGAAGTAGTTGCTGAGCAGTAATATCCGTTTTAAAGGGAAAATATCTATCGCAAAACCTCCACCCCAATCTTGATGAGCTGGGTAAAGTCATCATACTTTAAAGATGCGCCACCAATAAGGCCGCCATCAATATCAGGCTGACTGAACAATTCCTTGGCATTATCCGGTTTTACCGAACCTCCATATAAGATGCTGGTTTCTTCAGAAACAATGGCGTTGTAATTTGTATTGAGGTAAGTCCTGATAAACTGGTGCATGTCCTGAGCCTGCTGCGGGCTGGCGGTTTCTCCAGTGCCAATGGCCCAAACCGGTTCATAGGCTATAGTCAGGTCGGCAAGATCATCAGCTTCAAGGCCTTTAAGGGCACCTTCCAATTGACTTGCCACTACTTTCTCCTGGTTTCCGGCTTTTCTATCTGCCAAAGACTCACCCACACAAAGGATAGGAATAAGTCCCGTTTTAAGGACACGCTTCAACTTTGAGTTTACAAACTCATCCGTATCGCCATAGTATTCGCGCCTTTCAGAGTGACCAATAATTACAATTTGGTTATCGATGGCCTTCAGCATTTCGGTACTCACTTCACCTGTGTAGGCACCCACTTCCTGGTCGTTACAATCCTGTGCGGCTATGTTCAGCTTTTTGCCATTGGTAATTTTATTGGCCTCCACCAAATCCAAAAAGGTTGGGGCAATAACTACCTCAATGCCATTCAGTGTTTCGCTTTCGCAGAAATCACTGATTTTGCTTATCAGGTTAATTGCATCCTTATGAACCAGGTTCATTTTCCAGTTTCCAGCTATTATTTTTCTTGTCATTCTATAATGTCTTTTGTTCTAAACCTTTACCCGTGGATCAAGCTGTGCGTAAATCACATCCACCATAATGTTAATGATCACAAAAGTAAATCCGATCACTAATACAGCTCCCATTACTACAGGCAAATCCAATTGATTGAGGGCTTCCACTATTTGTTTGCCCAGCCCGTTCCATCCAAAAATATATTCAACAAACACGGCCCCGGCCAACATGGAGGCAAACCAACCTGAAGCCGCGGTTATTACCGGATTCAATGCATTGCGTAAGGCATGCTTGCGCACGATGCGTGACATTTTAAGGCCTTTGGCCCGTGCTGTCAATATGTAATTTTGATTGAGTTCTTCCAGCAAACTGCTTCGCGTAAGCTGTATAATTACCCCCAAGGGACGAATACCAAGTACCAATGCAGGGAGTATCAGGTTTTTTAACTGCAGATGTTTTCCTTCGCCAAAGTCATCTACTTCAAACAGGCTGCCCGTCATGTTAAGGCCAGTATATTCAGAAAGGATGTAGCCGAAAATCCAGGCGAAGAGAATAGCTGAGAAGAAGGATGGAACCGACATCCCCACTGTTCCAACCACGGTTATCAATTTATCTAAAATGCTATTCCGCGAAAGCGCAGCAACTATACCCAATACTACCCCTAAAAACATGGCGATACCAATGGAGGCAAAGGCCAGCACAATAGTATTTGGCAGTGTTTCACCAATTATGGAGCTCACCCTTTTACCCTGACTGGTAAAGGACTCTCGCAAATATGGCCACTTAATAACCACTATGGTTTGGCCGGCACTAAACAGCTGAACATAGGTTCCGCGGTAGCGATCTAAATAGGTGTAGCTGGTTTGCCGTTTGGAGTGAAACGAGAGCGGACTTACATCATTTAGGTAATAGAGATATTGAGTTCCTATTGGTTGGTCAAAGCCATATTTGCGTTTTACGGCTTCCAGTTGTTCACTGTCTTCCCGTTGGTCCAGCATCATGCGGGCAGGGTCTCCCGGAAGGATGGTAAACAGAAAAAACACGGCCGTAACCACGCCAAGCATCACTATGATGCTGTAACCGATGTTATTTAAAACATAGCGCAACAAAGGCTACAGATGAGCTTTTTTAGCCTCGTCAAAAGTGGGCACATCATTAAAATGCCACTTTTTAACAACCGCACCTTTTTTAAGAAAAACCACTCCCGGATTTGAGCGGATAATGGTTTTCAGGGTAGTTTCATCAACTGTGGCAAAAGGGAATGGCGTTTGGAACTCATGGCGCTTCACCTCAACTTCATCCATTAGGCTGGCGCTCAAGCCCAGTACTGGAATTCCGGCCTTTTCGGCATCAGTGGCCAAAGCGTTAATTGCGGGGTAACCCCCTGGGTCAGTAATGCTCATTTTATAGGCTATCACCAAAAACACTGCGTCCATATTCAGCACATCGTATGTGATATCCATGTCATCCTGATAAATCACAAAGTCATGAACCGGGGGCTCATAGCCTTCGCTTACCTTCTTGGTTTCCGTTTTATCAGAAAGCATTTTGTATTGCTTCTTTTCCCACCACTTGTCTGCCACATAGTCATCTGAATTAACCTTAACCTCATCACCACTGATGGTGTCCTGTAGGTAGTAAATGGTCATATATTTTGGTGGCTCAAGTCCTAATTCCTCAGCAGACTTCATGCCTTCAGTAATACTTTTACCTTCTGCGTAAGCGCGGAAATCAATCACCGGAAGGTGGTTTAAAAC
>CAXBJE010000341.1:0-4152 GCA_963975525.1 uncultured Owenweeksia sp.
CTCAACTTTACAACCTTTAACCAAAATACGCCCAGGTGGTGGAATTGGTAGACACGCCATCTTGAGGGGGTGGTGGCCGTACGGCCGTGCAGGTTCAAGTCCTGTCCTGGGTACAAAAAAAAGCTTTCCGAAAGGGGAAGCTTTTTTTGTTTTAGTCCAACCTTCCAATATCCTCAGCCTTGAATTTTCAAATTATCGAATCTTCAAATAGCAGCTTAACAAAATCACCCCTCCGCAATCCCTTACCCACAAAGGGCTGTAGACTTTGGCACTACTTTGGTAATTCCAATGGCATTAACAATTAAAAATGTATTGCCATGAAAACTAAAGCAAGATTACTAGCCCTGACTCTTTTCATTGGTACTTTAAGTTTACACGCCCAACAGCGCGTAACGGTAAAAGCTACCAGCTATGATATCAGCGATAACCTTGACCTTGAAGCAGTAGCTTCGATGTTTGGCGATGCAAATAACCTGGAAGATTTTGAGCGCAACCTCAACGACCCGGATATTCAAATCTCCAACCTGGATTTAAATGAAGATGGATACGTGGATTATCTACGAGTTGTAGAATCTGCCGAAGATGGTGTAATGCTAATCCTGATACAAGCTGTACTAGCTAAGAACATTTACCAGGATGTGGCCACCATTGACGTGGAAAAACGCGGAAACGATGTGGTAGTACAAGTTGTAGGTAACAACTACATCTACGGAAACAATTACATAATTGAACCAGTTTATGTAAGAAGGCCTGTAATTTTTACTTACTTCTGGGGACCATCTTATGTGCGTTGGGTATCTCCTTACTACTATGGCTACTACCCTGTGTACTACAACTGCTGGGCACCAAGGCCGGTGTTTGTTTACCACAGACATGTACATCATCACATATATGCTCACCACACCTACCACCACGTTGCTGTGAGGAAAAGTGCCAGAGCCTACCAGATGTATCAGCGCCACGGAAGAAACGATTATGCCCGTAGCAACCCTAACAGGTCTTTTGAGAGAAGAAACGTGGGTGTACAAAACAGAGAGCAGTTAACTGCAAGCAGAACTACTGTAAACAGAAGGTCACAAAGTGTTGAGACCAGACCAGCGCAAGCCCAACGCCCGGCAAGCACTACTCAGGGACGTAGTACCACTATCAGAACCGCTGAAAACAGAAGTACCCCGGCAGCACGTCCTGCGGTTAGTACCGGAAGAACCCAAGTTGCCAGTGGAAACAGCAGAACTGAAGTAAGACAAAGCACCAGTGTTAGGAGTACTCCTTCAAGAAGCAACAGCAGCGCCAGACAGCAAACTGCAAGCACAAGAAGTTCTGCCACTACCAGCAGAAGTACCGTGAGAAGCACCCCGGCACAAAGCAGCAGTAGTAGAAGCAGCTCCAGAAGTACTGCTACAACAAGGAGTTCTTCTCAAAAAGCAAGGAACAGTAGTCCTCAACCAAGCCGAACAAGTACGCCAAGTCGTAGTTCCGCTCCTTCAAGAGCTACTCCTGCTGCAAGTACTAACAGTGCACCCTCAAGGTTATAATATAACTTGTTGACTCTACTTGAGAAAAACAAGAAGCCCTTCTGAGAAATCGGAAGGGCTTTTTAGTTGGAATACTTCCAAATTCAATTGTAAGTTTTTAATAAAGTAAGGCTAAATTTGGGCATTTACCACAACTCTTTTTAAATGAACATTACAGGAAACTTTGAAGTTAAAATGCTGCCGCTGGATTACTCTGGCGAAGGAAAAGACGGTGCGCAACTTGGACGGATGTCTATTGACAAAACCTTTTTCGGAGACCTATCTGCAACAAGCAAAGGCGAGATGCTTAGCGCGATGACCCCGGTGCAGGGCTCAGCGGGCTATGTGGCCATTGAGCAAACAACCGGAACCCTGAAGGGCAAAAAGGGAAGTTTCATACTTCAGCATTTTGGGATAATGGCAGGTACCGAAAGTAGGTTAATATTGGAGGTTGTGCCGGATTCTGGCACCCAAGAGCTAGAAGGGTTATCAGGTACCATGGAGATAATAAGAAAAGACGGTAAGCACTTTTATGAGTTTGAGTATGAATTAAAGCCCTAAGCAATAATGAACCCGGTAGACCAATACTTAAGTCAGCTAAATGAAGCGCAACAACAGGCGCTGCAGGAGCTCAGGTTTTACATAAAATCAATAGTGCCCGATGCCGAAGAAACCATTAGCTACCAAATGCCCATGTTTAAGTGGCATGGTATGTTGGTTGGATTTGGCGCTTATAAAAAGCATCTGAGCTTTTTTCCTTGTGCGAGTTCCTTCTCTCCTGAATTGAAAAAAGAAATACAGCCTTATTTGGTAGGAAAATCGGCATTACACTTTACCCCCGATAAACCTCTCCCTAAAAAAGTAATACGAATGGTTATTGAGGAACGTATGCGAGATAACGCAGCGAAGATGCTAGCAAAGAAGAAAAAGTGACAACGCTATCAATACTCTCCTATTCTCCCCTTGAGGGGAGCTAGAGGGGTGACAAACGTAACCTACCCAGTTTATGACAATTGAGAAAAAAGACTACAGCATTACAAAACACTTTGGCAGCAACCTGGCCGAGCTGCTTTCTGAAAAGATTATACTTGTACCCCACATTTAACAGCACAGCCTACATTTCCGCTATAGCGGAAAAATGCGAGGACAAGACCTACACCCAGCGAGTGGAGCTGCATGCCGATGAACTAAAAAAAGTGCTGCCTGCCGATTTTAAAAAAGCGGTGGAAATTCTTGTTAAAATACTGGGGGATGAAAACCCAAATCAAACGGGCATGTTTACCAACTACTATTGGATTATGCCCATTGGAAAGTTTGTAGAGAAATATGGACTTGATCATTATGATACTTCTATTTCCGCTATAGCGGAGATAACCAAACGGAACACGGGCGAGTACGCCATACGGCCGTATATCAGGAAATACCCCGATAAAACCTTTGTACAAATGAAGGAGTGGGCGCAGTCTGAAGATTTTCATTTAAGACGCCTTGCCTCAGAAGGCCTTCGCCCTAAACTCCCCTGGGCTCCTAAGCTCGACACCTTTATTGAGAACCCCGCCCCTGTTTTTGAGATTTTGGAATTGCTGAAGGAAGACGAAATCAAATTTGTGCAGAAATCCGTAGCCAACCACCTTACCGATTACTTAAAGGTGAATCCTGAACCCACGGTACAACTTTTGAAGAAGTGGACAAAAAGCAAAAACCCGCACACCATGTGGATTGTAAAACATGCCACACGTAAAACACATTTGAAGATATAGGGCAAATGCCCCATTGCCATCAATCAATGGCCTGCTTAGATTTCGCGTTATAAAATCAAATAACACCAAATCCATGCTTAAACCCCTAACCTCCTTTGCGCTTATTATTAGCTTTACAGCTTCCATAACAGCGCAGCTGGGCCTTGCGCCCCAATGGCTTTCCTCAATAGAAAACACCAAGGGAGTTTCTGCACAAGCCTTTTATGACGTAATACCCACGGCAAATGGAGGCGTATATGTAGGCCTCAAGTCTGAGGCAAGTGGAGGCAATGCCAGCATCTCCAGTATTAGCCAAACCGGATCGATAAATTGGGAAACGTCTATTAACACCGGTACACATCAAGGAAGCATTGCCAGGCAAGTAAAAACCGATGCGGCCGGAAACTTTTATACCTGGGGAACTCAAACACGAGTGGGTTTTATGGATGAAACCTTTATAGCGAAAGTAGATGCCTCTGGTAATCAGGTGTGGTCCAAAAACTACTATGGAGCGCTTAATAAATCTGCAGAAGCTTTTGATATGGCAGTAACGGCAAATGCTGTTTACTTGTGCGGTTCGGAAAAAGATACCAGCTTTTACTATTCCGGATTTCTATTAAAATATGACCTTTCGGGAAACCTGCTGTGGAGCAAAACCTACAGCGTAGGAGTGTATAATGAGTTTTTTAGTTTGGCTACCGATGCCACTGGCAATATAGTAGTGGTGGGCAGTGCTGATGCCGACTTTAGTAGTTTGGTGGTAAAATATGATGATATGGGTAACGTACTGTGGCAATATCCTTCTACCCTCACCAATCGTAATGAAGAGCAGTACCTTACAGCTGTAACGGTAGATAACAATGGAAATATTTATGCCACCGGTGCCGAAGAGCAAAACA
>CAXBJE010000342.1:0-4137 GCA_963975525.1 uncultured Owenweeksia sp.
GCCCGAAGAATATTTTGAATCTGTAAAAATTGGTAAAGACACCTGGATGGTAAAAAACCTGGATGTTGTTACTTACAGAAACGGAGACCCCATCACCCACATGGATCAGGTTAAAGGCTGGTTAACTGCCACAAGCGGTGCATGGTGCGTGTACAATAATGATACTTCACACCTAGAGAATTTGGGTAGAATGTATAACTGGCATGCCGTAAATGACTCCAGAAACATTGCTCCTGAAGGCTGGCACGTGGCCACATATAGTGAATGGCAAGCGTTAATCAATACTTTGGGAGGTGTGGATTCAGCAGGGGCAAAACTTAAAGAAGTGGGATTTACCTACTGGGCACCACCAAATGCTGGCGCCACAAACTCAACTGGTTTTAGTGCGTATGCGGGAGGTTATCGCTCTGAAACAGATGGCTCCTTTAAAGATATAGGTGGTTTTGGGTTTTGGTGGTTAAACTCTCCATCCTCCCCAGGATATGCTTATTCCATGCAGCTTTCAACCATTACTGAAAAAGCCTACACAAGCGAAAACCTAAAAAACTTTGGGGCTTACGTACGCTGTGTGAAAGACTAGGCTTGCAGTTTTTGAATTACGCGGCCAATATTCTTTTCCTCAAAACGACTAAGAAAGCTCAAAATCCAACGCAGCAGTTTAATTTCAGGATTTTTCAGCTTCTGAGCAAACAAAGCAAAGGTTTGGTCTGCAGCTTTATGTTTCTCCTCAAAGGAACCGAGATTTTCATTGTGTAGCAACAACGCCAATCGCCAGGCCTGACCACGGGCTTGCCTCATGCTAAAGTCAATTAGCTTTTCATCTTTGTTCTGTCCAATCCAATCTACTAAAAAGAAAAGCGGAGAAACTTTGGAGAGTTTCCCTTGCAATTCATCCACTATTCGTTGAAGAATATCATTTACTTTATCAAAATCCTTTTTCAGGATATTTATGTCTTTGCCTTTACTGAGAACGGCAGCCGTAAGCCCCAAGTCGAGGTTGATGTGAGCATTCATTCCTAAAAGTATTTGCTGAATAATAGTTAGGCTTTCACCGCATCCATCAAAACTTTGTTGCCAGCTTAAGCTGCACTCTTCTTTTGCCTCATTTTGATTATATGCTAGTAAATAGTGGTTGGCAAAAGCTACGTCAAACAAGTGTAGGGCTTCATTGTCCTCAAACTCCTTATTATCTATGGCTACCTTAATTTCGGCTGTGGTTCTCCGGTACACGTAGGCAAAAATGCCCCGGGCATCATTATTTTTAATACTCCTTGCTATTATAGAGTCCAGCTCAGCCAATACATCGGTTATGGATACTGCGGTCATTAATAAAATGGTTTAGGTACCCAAAGAAAGGAATTATACTGTACCACAACAACTTCTTCCAGCTATTGAAATAGTTGGATACCTTAACTACGTACCTCTTTTTGCTGTTAATGGAATCCCGATAAGGAATGACCTTAATCATGGTTTAATAAAAATTTAACATGACCTTTGCAGACCTGCAAAACAACCAACCGTTAAAATTTTTGCGCCATAAAAAGGTTTAAAAAAATACTGCTATATCCGGTATCTGTAGTTTTTTATGTGAGTTTTAGCATTGTCTTGCTCATCTTTCACCCCATACAGTGGCTATGCCTAAAGCTGGGTGGCCAGCGGGCTCATAAAGTTTCTGTAGACTATCTTAACCTATTTCTTATGGGGTGCCTGTATTTGATAGGCAGTAGGTGCACCTACACTTGTAAACATGAGCTCCCAAAGGATAAGCCAATGATTTTTGTAAGCAATCATCAAAGCATGTTTGATATTATTGGGATTAGTTGGTTTATGCGGAAGTATCATCCAAAATTTATCTCCAAAATGGAATTAGGAAAAGGATGGCCCAGCGTATCATTTAACCTTAGGCATGGTGGCAATTTACTAATTGACCGATCAAACCCAAGGCAGTCTTTGCCAGCGCTAACCAAATTTGGCCGTCACATTTCCAAGGTTAAGGGTACTGCCGTTATCTTCCCGGAAGGGACCAGGAGCAAAACAGGTGTACTAAAGCCATTTAGCACCACAGGATTGAAAGTTTTATTGAAAAACATTCCAGATGCAGTTCTGGTTCCTATAACCATTAACAACTCATGGAAGTTGCTGAAATATGGCTTCTTTCCGGTAAATACAGGCGTAAAACTTTCTGTTAAAGTTCAAGAGCCGATATTCGCCAACTCAATGCCCGAAGACGAGCTTATAGCTAAAGTGGAACAAAGTATAAGGCAAGACCTTATTAAATCATAAAATACTAAGTATGGCACTTCATAACGTACGATTGGAAGTAATGCAATTACTGGAAAAGAAGGTGGATAGCTTTGTAGATCGCTACCTGGTACCTGTAGAAAAAACATGGCAACCAACCGACCTTTTACCCAATTCGCAAAATGACACTTTTGAAGAAGAAGTAAGAGAACTGCGCGAGCTGGCTAAGGAACTGCCATATGATTTTTGGGTGGTACTGGTAGGTGATACCATTACGGAAGAAGCGCTACCTACCTATGAATCATGGTTGATGGAAGTGGAAGGTGTAAACCAGCAGGAAGCGAACGGCTGGAGCAAGTGGATTAGATTTTGGACCGGTGAAGAAAACCGCCACGGAGATACGCTGAGCAAGTACCTATACCTATCGGGAAGGGTAAATATGATTGAAGTAGAGCGTACCACCCAGCATCTTATAAATGATGGTTTGGATATTGGCACCGGTAAAGACCCGTATAAAAACTTTGTTTACACCAGTTTTCAGGAGTTGGCTACCAATATTTCACACAACCGTGTTTCCATCCTGGCAAAGGATTATAACAATAAAGGTCTGGCTAAAATGTGTAAGATGATTGCAGGAGATGAAATGCGTCACTTTACAGCTTATAGCGAATTTGTGAAAGAAATTTTTGCCTTGGACCCCAGTGAAATGATGATCGCTTTTTCATACATGATGAAGCATAAAATTTCCATGCCTGCTCATTTTTTGCGTGAAACAGGTCAAAAGATTGGGACTGCGTTTGAAGAGTTTTCCAACACCGCCCAAAGGCTTGGTGTATATACCGCTCAGGATTATGTGGATATTCTAAACCGATTGTTAAAGCGTTGGGACATACCAAACATTAATGGCCTAGATGACGATGCTGAACGGGCACGCGATTATGTTATGAATCTGCCTGCAAGGCTGGAAAGAATTGGCCAACGTATGAAGCTGCCTGAGGAGTCCTATAAATTTACCTGGGTAAACCCCGCCTTGGTTAAATAGCAGAACACTATTTTGATTTGAAAACCGAGATCATCATTCACGAGCAACTTGGATTTTCAATTCCACTTACCGTAACTGATGATGGCTATTGTTTTTGCCCCGTATGTGGCTATAAATCCAATAATAAGAGCTGGAGACCTTATAACACCAAGGGTTATCCATCTTATGACATTTGTAAATGCGGATTTGAATACGGTTATGATTGTGGACCTGATGGCCCATTGGAAAATGACTGGGCTCATTATAGGTTGAAATGGTTAAGCGGAGAGCTAGATTATGGAGATAGTAAGCGATTATGCAAAAAAGACAAAATATTAAGGCTAAGGAATATTGGCATTGAAGTGACGGAATGAATCCTATAACCTTTAACTTATTTTACTCATTAACCATTTAATGAAAGCCTGGAAACTAACCGCATATGGAGATTTTGACAAGGGCATCCAACTGCTGGAAGTTCCCATTCCAGTAATTGATGAGGATGAAGTTTTAATTGAATGCCACGCGGCAAGCCTAAATCCTGTTGACTATAAATTTGCCGAAGGCCAGCTTAAAATGTCTTATAAGCAGCAAATGCCGGCTGGGCTTGGCTTTGACTGCAGTGGGATAATTAAAAAGGTTGGATCCAAAGTCTCTCATTTACAAGTTGGTGATGAAGTTTTTTGCTGTGCACCAACTTCAACGCCCGGTACCATTGCAGAGTATGTTGCTGTAAAAGCGGAAGTGGTTTTGCCAAAACCCAAAAATCTCACTTTCGTGGAGGCCGCCTCTACCCCATTGGTAGGCCTTACTACCATTAGCTGCATGCAAGCCATTGACTTATCGGCAGGGCAAAAAATACTGATTCATGCAGGCTC
>CAXBJE010000343.1:0-4114 GCA_963975525.1 uncultured Owenweeksia sp.
GGCCGTCAACACGCGCCAGTATTATTGAAACCTTATTTAGAAGAAATTATACTCAACGAAGAAAGAAGCAGGTAATACCAACCGAGATGGGTATTCAGTTAATAAACACGGTTCAAAACGAGTTATTGAAATCTGCTGAGCTAACCGGGCAATGGGAAAAGCAGTTGAAAGAAATTGAAGAAGGGGAATTCAGCGCCAAGCGCTTCATTTACAATATGAAGAAAATGGTGCATGAGCTTGTTTATGAAGTGCAAATGGAGAGCGGAAAACCAAGGTTATCTCATGCTGCTGAAAATCCCCCTGTTTATGAGAAAGCCGCCAAGGCCAAAACAAAAAAAACTATCTCAAACCATACTTGCCCGAAATGTAGCCAGGGAGAGCTGTTAAAGGGAAAAACCAGTTATGGCTGTAGCCGCTGGAAGGATGGCTGTACGTTTCGCGTTCCATTTCATTTTATGGATAAAAAGCTCACAGAAACTCAAATAAAACGCCTGCTTACCAAAGGAGCTACTACTAAGATTCAAGGGTTTGTTTTGGAGGATAAAAAAGTGGAAGGAATCCTAAAGTTCACAAACTTTTGGGAAATTGAGTTTGAAAATAAAACACCTGCAAAAGTCAAAAAAGAAAGCAACATGCCTGCATGCCCTAAATGCAAAAAGGGAACTCTACTAAAAGGTAAAACGGCCTACGGCTGTAACCGCTGGAAAGAAGATTGCGATTTTCGATTTACGTTTGATGATATTAAGACCAGGGCTAATGGCCGCCCCTTGACCAAGGAGTTAGTTCTGGAGATTATTTCAGGTTAACCCTCAATCTCCACAGCTTAAAAAATTTCTTCGTGCGGTTGCAAATGCAGTATTTGCATCTTGAAATATGTTCAGGTAAAAATTAAACTCCTAAAACATGAATTGAAAATTGGCGTTAATTACCTGAAACATAAACAAGTCTAACATGAAAACTTCAAATTTTCTTATTGCAACCGCACTGGTAGTCACTGCCGCAGCCTGTCAAAAGCAGGAAAAAGAACAAGCCAATCTGGATAATGATTCGAACAAGGATATCGCCATGGGCATGACCTTTGACGAAGAAATCACCAATTTGGGCCAATTGAGTATTGAGGGTAAACTGGATGGAAAAAAATCCACCACTTGGTTGAGCTGTGTAAATTTCAGCATTGACACCACCGGCCCAGTTACCAAAATTACATTGGACTTTGGCAAAACCAATTGCCAGGGAGATGATGGCAAATACCGAAGGGGTAAACTCATTGTAACATTTGAAGACAATCCTTTTGATGCCGGTTCCGTGACCACAATTACATCAAATGGTTATGCTATCAACGATCATAAAATAGCCGGGTCAAAGTCCGTTACTTACATGGGGCTTAATACTGATGGTGATCCATACAATACGGTAAATACTGCGTTGACCATCACAAAACCTGATGCTTCAACTATACTTTGGAATAGCACCCAACAGCGGGTGTGGGTAGATGGATTTGGGAATTTTGACCCAAAAGACAATGCCGTAGAAGTTACAGGTACTGCCAATGGAACAACAGCCGCTGGCCTGGTTTACAACATCGAAATACTAACGCCTCTAAGAGTGGAAGCAACCTGCAGCAATATTGTAAGCGGCTCGTTTAAACTTAATGGGCCTACCTTTTTAGAAAGAGTTTTTGATTACGGCTCAGGCACTTGCGACCGCATTGCCACTGTAACCATAAATGGAAATACTTATACGTTCTTACTGTAAAACCGATCGTTCAACAATAAAGAAACCCGCCCTGGCTTAGCCGGGGCGGGTTTTTACATTTTAAGACTTTCCTGCGGAAGCAGCCATGATGTTACACAACTTATAGAGCAACCTTGCCCCAACATTGGCATCCCATTCATCTTCACCGGGTGTAACCTCATTCAGGTCCAAGCCGATTATTTCGCGTCCACTGTGTACTAGCTTTTCCAACAGGTACAAAACCTCTTCTACTTCAAAACCTCCAGCCACAGGGGTCCCTGTGTTTGGGCAGAGCTTAGGATCTAACCCATCAATATCAAAACTTAGATATACTTTTTGGGGAAGAGCTGCCACAATTTCTTCACATTGAAGGTCCCATGACTTTCCTTTAAACTTCCCTCCCTTAAGCTCCCGGTCAAAAAATGTAACAATACGACCTTTAGAGTCACGAATCATTTCATTTTCTGCCTGACAAAAATCTCTAATTCCAACCTGCACCAGTTTTTCAACTTGCGGAGTTTTAAGGGCATTGTACATTATGGAAGCGTGAGAATATTCAAAACCTTCATAAGCTACCCGTAAATCTGCATGGGCGTCAATTTGTAGAATACCAAAACCTTGGTGCTTTTCAGCTAATGCATGAATATAGCCCAATGGTGTGCTATGGTCTCCTCCTAAAAGTGCCAGTCTTTTACCATCTGCCAAAATTTGGCGGCATTGCATTTTGGTCCATTCCACCATTTCGGCACAGGCTTCATTAATTTCAGCTAGCATTTCGGGATCTTCCTCACCTGCCTCCAAACAGGAAATATGCTGCTCCGCCATCTGGCGAAAGCGATAGCTTTTAACAGAAAGTTCCTGATCGGTTGGAAGCATAAAAATTCCACGTTTCCAGGCATCCGGTAAAAATGCATCATAAAGATCTACCTGAAGGGAGGCTTTCTCAACAGCTTCCGGCCCCTCAGCCGTACCCGCGGAATAACTTACGGTAACCTCCCAAGGCACTGGCAAAACAACGGTTTCTGACTCCGCATAATTAAAAGGCAAACCAAAAAGATTGGTTATGGTTGCAAATCCGTTGGGATCAAAATTTTCTATTTTCTCCTTCTTTTCCATTTCAAGATTTTTCCTCCTACAAAAAAAGTGATATTAGATTTAATAACAGTACTATTATCTGCTCAGTACACAGGTTTCTTTGATCACTTCACTGTTACCATTTTCATTGAAGTACTCCACAATTATTATGTAAATACCTGAATTCAACAGCTGTCCATTGGAATCAACCCCATCCCAGGTAAAAAAACCTTCAGGCCCAACATTCAGTGACTCTTGTAACTTTACTACCTCATAACCCGCTGAACTCCAAACGGAAACTGAAACCACATTGCTAGTATTCTTAAAATCATAGATAATTTTTAAAAGATCATTATACCCATCCTGGTTTGGGGAAAAAACTTTGGGTTCTAAAGTTATTGTTCCTGATGAATTTGGCTTTGAGTATTGACTGTTCAGATAACCAGGAGTGGCATAACCCGCTGTGGAGGCTGCGCTTTGCCAATTGTCCTTATCTGAGGTTGGCTTATTAAAACTTACTCTCTCCAGACTTACACCTTCCTTATCTTTTATTACGGCCAAGTGAAGATCATCCTCATACTGAAAAAAGTCTACTATGGTGGATAAGTCTGAAGTTACAACGGCAATGCTCCCTTTGGTATCGTCCATAGTGGGCAATGACTCCGTAGGCTTCAACAAATTGACAGGTACTTTTGCCGTATAATTCAACATAATAAATCCGGGGTCATTGCTTATAGCAATATAGCGTCCAGGCTCAAAAAGAAAGCTTTCTTCCGAAATCATCTTTGGATTGTCAACAGAATTGAAAACCGGGTCAATATTAGTGAGCCTGAGTTTTGCGAGGTCGAAAATTTTATCGGAGTTGTTGTATATCTCCACAAAGTCGCTTCCTCCGGTTTTCGGGTTAAACAGGATTTCATTAATCAAAATATCACCGGTTTCTGGTTTGGCAGGAAGGGTAAAAATAAGAGTGTCTCTGCGCATTTGATTGTTGCTACAGTCATGAGGGTAATCTATTAATGAGAGTTCATAAATTTTCTGAGCATCAATTGGTTCACCGAATAACAACTCCACCTTGGTGAAATCAGGGGCGAGTAGGTTAATGGAATCTACCTGAAGCAAAGGGCTTATTTGGTAGTTCGATTTATCCAGTAAAACTGAATCTTGAACAGACTCGGTGAAATGAATCAGCACAGTGCTATCGCCAACAATTGAAATGCGCGCAAATTGAGGGGCCACCGTATCAGGGTTCACCCCAAAAACACTGTTTTGAGAACCCGGTGTTCCACCATTTGGGCTAATACTC
>CAXBJE010000344.1:0-4105 GCA_963975525.1 uncultured Owenweeksia sp.
CCTGTGCCAGGCGGATAAACTTATCATCACGCCCCAGTCTCTTAATAAGCTCTTCCTTGTACTCTTCCCAATCTTCAATGGGTTTTCGGGCTACACCGCTGTCCATAGCGGCTTTTGCAACTGCCGGAGACACCTTATAGATAAGGCGCGGATCAAATGGTTTTGGAATAATGTATTGGCGGCCAAACTGAAGGTTATCCTGATTATACGCCAGGTTTACAATTTCAGGAACCTGCTCCTTGGCCAATTCTGCTATAGCTTTTACTGCGGCCAGTTTCATTTCTTCATTAATCTTGCGGGCACGTACATCCAATGCTCCCCTAAAAATGTATGGGAATCCCAAAACGTTGTTTACCTGATTAGGATGGTCGGAACGGCCAGTAGCCATGATAATATCATCACGAGTATCAATCGCATCCTTATAGGCTATCTCCGGATCGGGATTGGCAAGGGCAAAAACGATAGGGTCTTTCGCCATGGATTTTACCATTTTCTTTTTCAAAACTCCGCCTTTGGATAAGCCTACAAAAACGTCTGCGCCATCTACCGCTTCTTCTAAAGTAACCTTATCGGTATCACGGGCAAACTCAGTTTTGTGGTCGTTTAGGTCATCCCTTTTGGTAGATATAACCCCCGTACTATCCAGCATCATCAGGTTTTCGGGTTTTACCCCACAGGCAATATACAGGCGGGCACAGCTAATAGCGCTGGCTCCGGCTCCATTAAATACCACATTAACTTCTTCTATTTTTTTACCGACCAACTCCAAAGCATTTAGCAGAGCAGCAGCAGTAATAATAGCGGTGCCATGCTGGTCGTCATGCATTATGGGAATGTCGAGTTCTTCCTTTAGCCGCCTTTCAATTTTAAAACATTCGGGAGATTTTATGTCCTCCAGGTTTATCCCTCCAAAGGTGGGTTCCAGTGCCTTTACCGTTTGAATGAATAGTTCAGGATCATCGGCATTAAGTTCGAGGTCGAAAACATCAATGTCTGCAAATATTTTAAAGAGTACGCCCTTACCTTCCATTACGGGTTTGCTGGCTTCGGGGCCAATGTTGCCCAGGCCCAGTACAGCCGTACCGTTAGAGATTACCGCTACAAGGTTGCCCTTGGCGGTGTATTTATATACGTCTTCTTTGTTTTTATGTATTTCAAGGCAAGGCTCTGCCACTCCGGGGGAGTAGGCAATGGAAAGATCGCGCTGACTGTTGCTTGGTTTAGTGGGCACTACCTCTATTTTACCGGGTCGGCCTTCACTATGGTAATCAAGTATATCCTGCTTCTTAGACTTTTTTGGCATAAGAGTAATTTAAGGGGCGAAGCTATGCTGAAATTTAATGGAAATAGCCAGGCACCGTACTTTTTACTGCCTAACCTATACAAGTTAAGAAAATGAAAGGTTTGGTTGGTAAAGGCTGCGGGCTTTATCTGCAAATGTTAAAAACCATTGATAACTCCGTAGTGAAACCAACGCCCTCTTTTACTAAACTTGTAGTAGCTAAAAACTAACGGCCAAACCTTAGGTATTCTTTCTGCCAAACCGACCTATCTGGAAGAATCTTTCTCTTTGTTTTTGAATTGCCGTGGTTTTAGAAGTCTTTAGAAAACTGTTGGGCGGGAAAGGAAATGCTTTATACTTGTTAACAGCAGGATTAAAAACATTATAGCGAAAAGAGAAAATAGTAAATGGCGAATAGGAATCTGACCGCAGCTAAACGTGCTAAGAACGATGAGTTCTATACTCAGTACCATGATATAGAGAAAGAGATTAACGCCTACATTGATTACAACCCTGATGTATTCAAGGGCAAAACGCTTCTGTTGCCATGCGATGACCCAGAGTGGAGCAACTTCACTAAGTTCTTTGCACAAAACTTTGAGCGGTTCAAACTCAAAAAACTCATCAGCACCAGCTATGCGGTGGAAAGCAAACTCTACAAAGGCGGCCATCAGGTAACCATATTTGAGGAAAGCGCCCCCCAGTACGATAGCAGCAAGACCCGAACAAAGGGTAAGATATTTACCCTGACGCGCGACATCTCTGGCGATGGCAAAATAGACGTGGACGACCTTGAATGGAACTATTTGGAGGGCGATGGAGATTTCAAAAGTGATGAGGTGAAAGCCTTGCGCAATGAGGCCGACATCATCATTACCAACCCGCCTTTCTCCTTGTTCCGCGATTTTTTGGCGTGGATTCTAGAGGCCAATAAGCAGTTTGTTATCATTGGTAGCAAGAATATCATTACTTACAAAGAGGTTTTTCCTTTAATAATGGAAAATAAAATGTGGGTGGGTTCCACAAGTTTTAGCAAGGATATGTTATTCATTCCTCCAGAAGAAATAGACCCAAGTGAATACTCGCCTTCCGCAACCCGCACTGTGAATGGTGTGGTTTATTTGCGTTCTCCTTCAGTATGGTATACCAACTTGGACCACGGGAGACGACATCAACCACTTAAATTGATGAGCATGCATGATAATTTGCGGTTTCACAAGAAAATAAAAGAACAAAAATCGTATTTCGAATACGACAACTATGATGCTATTGAGATTCCTTTCACGGATTCTATCCCTTCGGATTTTGATGGTATGATGGCGGTACCGATAAGCTTCTTGGACAAATACAATCCTGAGCAATTTGAAATCTTAGGGATAACTCAACGAAATGATGATCCATACAAGACAAAGCAATACACTACATCGGAATATCCCAATGCTAACGATCTTAATGCACGTGGGGTAATAATAATTGATGGAAAACCCAAGTCAATGTACGCAAGAGTATTAATCAAACATAGGAAACCAGCGAAATGAAAACCACACTAAGAACCGACATCACCATAGCTGCCATTTGCGAGGGGTTTGTGTATAATGAACTTGAGGGCAAGGGACTTTTCGGGTTGGCTGGTCAACTGACCATACAGCCCGAATATCAACGCAATTACATCTATGCCGATGGTAAACGGGATGTGGCCGTTATAGAATCCTTATTGAAGGAATACCCCTTGGGGCTCATCTACTTTGTAAAGGTGGCCGAGGGCAAGTATGAAGTATTGGACGGGCAGCAGCGCATTACCAGCTTTGGGCGGTACATCACTGGTCGCTTTGCCGTAAAGGACGAGAACGGCATGGAGCAGTATTTCGGTGGTATTTCTAAGGACAAGCAAGAGCGCATTCTCAATACCAAACTCACCATTTACGAGTGCGAGGGAGAGGAGAGCGAGATAAAGGAGTGGTTCAAGACCATCAACATTGCGGGTGTTCCGCTCAATGCGCAGGAGTTGCTCAATGCCATCTATTCGGGGCCGTTTGTCACCTTGGCCAAAGAGGAGTTCAGTAATACACAGAACGCCAACATTCAAAAATGGGCGGCCTATGTAAAAGGCAGTGCCAACAGGCAGGAGTTTCTGCAATGCGCGCTCGATTGGGTGAGCAAAGGCGACATAGACAACTATATGAGCCGCCACCGAAAGGACACCAACATCAACGAACTGAAGACCTACTTCAACAGCGTTATCGATTGGGTCAGCACCACCTTTATGGATGTGGAGAAGGAAATGTGCGGCTTGGAATGGGGTCGCCTCTATGAAGAACACCACAAAAAGCCCTACGACCCAAAGAAGGTATCTGAGCAGGTGCAAGCACTGATTGAAGATGCGTTCATTACCGACAAGCGCGGCATTTTTGAATACATCCTTGGTGGTTCAGAGGATACCAAACTGTTGAATGTGCGTGTTTTCAGCGAAGCCACCAAGAAGTCTGTCTATGCCGCGCAGACCAAAGCGGCAGAGGCCAAGGGCCACAGCAATTGTTCGTACTGCGCCATTGGTCATGATGCCAACAAGACCAAGATATGGGCGCTCAAAGACATGGATGCCGACCACGTTACCGCTTGGAGCAAAGGCGGCAGTACAGACGCCAAGAACTGCGAGATGCTTTGCAAACCACATAATAGGGCGAAAGGGAATAGATGATTGGCGGTAAGTATTTAACCAAATCAGAGTATAGATGAAAGCAGATGCAATGTCTTTAACGTTTCTCAGCAATGAGGGACTTGTCAAAATACCTTTCTTTCAACGGGGTTACGTTTGGACTTCCG
>CAXBJE010000345.1:0-4101 GCA_963975525.1 uncultured Owenweeksia sp.
TCATCCACTTTCTTTTTTTCACCACCTCATCCTCCATCATTGCAATGTGGGCAGCGGGGCCACCAAAGGCAATGCTTCCCAATTTCAAGAATACTTTGGCTACTTCGGTGAGATTGTTTTGTTGAGACATTTAGGGCTTTCTGATTTCTCTGAGATTACAATTGGCTTTGAACGCCAAAAATAGAGACCATAGAATTAATGGATAGAGGCTGAAGTTAACTTTGGGTTAGGAATCCACTGGCTTATAAACCACTTTCTCTGAGGCTGGATATTTTTCCAAAAGTGCCTTTGGGCGAATAGGGCGCTTTTCAAAACCACCTCCACAGTTGGGGCATACGTTGTGCAAAATGGTATCCACACACTTCGCACAAAAGGTGCACTCAAAAGTGCAAATCCGAGCATCTGTAGCATGGGGTGGCAACGCTTTGTTACAGTTTTCGCAAGTGGGGCGGATTTCTAACATGTAGTAATCTTTTGTTTATAGGGCGGGTACGTCTTTCTCAAATCTATATTCAGGCCGTACCATAGGCTCAATGGCCGAGTAGGGGAACATCAACACAATTTCACCCTCCGAAAATGGCGCTACCTCATAAGGGTTAAATACAATCTCCAAACCTCTGGTGGTGTATTTATAATTGTCATTTAAGGCAAAGCGGCTGTCCTCAAACCAAAAGCCAGCGTCTTCCAATGTTTGGGTAGAGTCCACTCCCCGGCTGTCGCGTAATTCGGCTTCGGCCATGCGTAGCAGTTGGTCGTATCTTTTTGGTTCAATCAGGTCTCTTAGTGTAAGCAGTTTACCATTTTCCTTATCAAAGGTGTAGTAGTATAAAAAGCTGGTGGGGTGTGCCCCTCCGGTAAAGCTGTAGTTTATCAGCTGTGCGGCAAAAAGGCCATTTTGGTTGAGGTACACTTCAAAGTCGCTTTTGTATTGCCAGGGCAAGTTGTAACCGGGCATTTCCTCTGCTATACGCTGATATTCGCTTTCCAGGTTTTCGGCAATTTTTTCTGGGGTTTTAGTTTCTCCCTCAGCATTATCGCTTTCGCTGATGGCCTTAAGAAGGGTCTTTTCAATATTTGCCAGAGCCTGATCCGAAGAACCGCTCTCCAGCTTCATCTTTTCAATAAAAATGTCAAGGCACATCTTGTTCTGAGTGTCTTTACAGGGAATGCTTTTTTCGATGGTGGTAAAGCTATAGGTAAGCGTGTCTGGCACTTCACCCGATTGCACTTCCTCCGGAGCATTGGGCTGGCAGCTCATCGCAAATGTTGCGACCAAAAGCATTAAGTATTTGGAAAGATCTTTCATGGGTTAAATAGTTAGTTTCAACGAAGTTCTGGTTTTTATCCTGGCCTTCAGAAAAATTGTGTTTTGATTAAAGTTGCCATTTAGGGAGATCGGGAAGCTCCGAAGAATTAAGGAGATCACCCGACCGAACTTAATGGGAATAAAAATCAGGACACATATTTTCTGTAAGCCTTGACCTTATTTTATTCACAATACTATACATTTTAATTGTGTTCATGAGGTCACTTCACTCTGTTGGTTCTTTTTTGCGTCACCTGAAGCCTTTTTCAGGCTGAAAGCATGAGCCCTTTGCGAATAACCAAAAATGAACAAGAAAAAATAAGAAACCAATAATTTGGGTGAGTATGGACATGGCTACATGCGATGCAAGCTCTTCAAATAACGCTATTTTTGGCCGTAAGTAAGAAAAGAATCCCATGAAAATATACCCACTAAACACAGGAAACTTTAAACTGGATGGAGGCGCTATGTTTGGAGTGGTGCCCAAAACCCTTTGGAGCCGTACCAACAAACCCGATGAAAACAACCTTTGCTCGTGGAGTATGCGTTGTATGTTGATTGAAGATGGCGACAGGCTAACGCTTATTGACACTGGGATTGGAGATAAACAAAGCGACAAGTTTTTTGGGTTTTACTATTTACATGGAGAAGACTCGCTGGATGGAAACTTAAAAAAACTCGGTTTTCACCGGGATGATATTACCGATGTATTTCTCACCCACCTACACTTTGACCATTGTGGTGGTGCCATCCGGTGGAACCGAGATAGAACAGGTTATGAGCCAGCTTTTAGAAATGCCAGGTTTTGGAGTAACGAACGCCACTGGCGCTGGGCCACGGAACCCAATGCCCGTGAAAAGGCCTCTTTTCTAAAAGAAAACATACTACCAATACAGGAAAGCGGGCAGCTGAATTTTGTGAATGTGCCCGAAGACAAAGACGGAGTTTTTAAAACAGACCTGGGTTTTGATGTGCTAACCGTTAGCGGACATACAGATGCCCAAATGTGCCCCATCATTAAATATCAGGATAAAACCCTTGTATTTATGGCGGATTTACTGCCTTCAGCCGGGCACATCCCTATGCCTTACATTATGGCTTATGATACCCGCCCATTAATCAGCATGAGCGAAAAGGAGAAGTTTTTTAAACAGGCCATTGATAATGATTACTATCTGTTTTTGGAGCATGATGCCCAAAGCGAAATGTGTACGATAGAGGATACGGAAAGAGGAGTGAGGTTGAAGCAGACTCACGCTTTTAGCGATATTTTTTCTTAGCAAAATCTAAAATGGGCTTTCGCAATCGCTCTTTTCAGGAGAATTTATTTCGGATAAAAACATATTCCGGAAGGTGGTTTGGCACCAGGCCCGTAAAGGCGGATGCTCCCATAGTGATATGCTGTGTTTTCAAAAACGAGGCACCTTATCTGGTAGAGTGGATTCAGTTTCACATTAAAGCAGGAGTATCGCGGTTTTACCTCATCAACAACCATAGTGACGACAACTATCGGGAGGTGCTGAAGCCTTATATTAAGGATGGAATTGTCCATTTGATAAACACCAAAACCAAACACATAAGTGTGTTTATCCAATCATGGGAACTTACCCGAGGACTTGATATCATTAGAAAAAAGGAGGGGGTAGATTGCTGGATGGCCGTGCTGGATATGGACGAGTTTCTGTATAGTGT
Source organism: uncultured Owenweeksia sp. (assembly GCA_963975525.1). Lineage (GTDB taxonomy): Bacteria > Bacteroidota > Bacteroidia > Flavobacteriales > Schleiferiaceae > Owenweeksia. Next base: position 2,999 of record CAXBJE010000345.1, read on the forward strand.
GGTGAATAAAAGCATCATTCAAATTTTGAATGAGTATGAGGGGCAAAAAGTAGCCTCTGTTTTAACCAATTGGCTGATGTTTGGAACGGGTGGTGTAAAGCATTTGGATGAAACCAAACCCATGATTGAGCAGCTTACCAGACGTGCCCCGGACGATTGCCAGGATCATCTACTATTTAAGCCATTGGCTTATGTAGCCAATGTGTATCGCTTTACTGAAGGGCCGCACCTCCCATATAAAAAGGATGGAACGGAAAACTACTATTGTGACGGCACTCCGTATGACCCAGCAAAATGGACATTCAGAAAAAGCCCAATGCGGATAAACCACTATTGGTACCGCAGTGAGGAGTATTACTTCAATAAAAAAATTGCCAAGAAAAATGCCTTTGGTGTGGAACGCAATAAAAAGAAGATAGAAGATTACCACATGAATTTGTGCAATCAAGTGGAGGATAGAACCATACTGGAAATAGATTGACAGGAATTTTTAAAAAACTAAGGTATAGGCGTTTGAGCCTCCGCGGGAAAAGGCAGAAAGCAGTTTCTGTGGTTTCAGAAAGCTTACCTATGGTGATATGCTGCGTTTTTAAAAACGAAGCCCCTTACCTTAAGGAGTGGATTGATTTTCACCTAAAACAGGGTTTTCAAAAGCTTTATCTGATAGATAACCGCAGTGATGACAACCCGCGGGAAATATTGGAACCTTACATAGCGGAAGGCAAGGTTGAATTGCTGAATTCGGTGGATTCAGGAATGGATACGTTTATTCAGGCCCAGGAATTTAATGCGGCCCTGCCCTTTATCAGGAAGGATATGGGAGAGCATTGTTGGGTGGCGTTTATTGATGTGGATGAATACTTGTTTTCTCTTGAAGAGCAAACCATTGCTGAGGTTTTAAATTCATTTACTGGAAAAAAGGTGGCAGCCGTTTTAGCCAACTGGCTGATGTTTGGAACTTCCGGCCAACGGACTTTAGACAACGACAAGCCACTTATTGAGCAATTGACAAGGCGTGCCCCTGACAAGCATGATGAGCACAGACACTTTAAGCCAATCGCCTACTTACCCAATGTGTATCGCTTTTTTGAAGGGCCTCATCG